>JAILIJ010000323.1 GCA_024695315.1 Bacteroidaceae bacterium | reverse complement strand
CAGTTATGTAAGCTGTCACGACGACATGTGTCTTGTCGACCGACTGAAAACGTCCTTTCCTGGCATCAAACAAGACGAAATGATACGTCTAAACAAATTGGCACAGACCTTTGTACTCACATCCCAAGGCATACCATTCATCTACGCGGGCGAAGAAGCTCTGAGAAACAAGAAAGGCGTTCACAACAGCTATAACTCACCCGACGAGGTGAACCAAATCGACTGGACCGTACTCCACAAACATCCCGATGTGTTCCTCTACTACAAAGGACTGATAGACCTACGCAAGAAGCATAAAGCCTTCCGAATGTCCGACGCAGAACTAGTACGTAAAAATCTAACATTCTTAGATGCCCCATCATGTGTAATAGCCTTTTGTCTTAACGGAAAGGCCGTTGGCGACGTTTCTGACTACATTATCTGCATCATGAACTCAAACAAGACAGCTCAACAAGTAACGATACCAGAAGGCAAATATAGCGTCGTGTGCCGAGATGGAAGAATCTCTACCGACGGTCTCGACATGATCCACGGAGGCGTAATAACCGTTGGTCCACAACAGGCTTTGATAATTGAAAGGATAAAATAATTTAACGTGAGTTCGATGAATTTGTTCAAAACAAAGTAAGTTAATTATCTTTTACTTTGACGACATTAATTGTCGGTTTCTTCGAAAAAAATAGGAAGCAAGTCGATTGACAGTAAAGTTTTGCAGGCTAACAACAGATCCATAGGCAGAATCAAGTACGCACTGTCTTATTCCGCCAACTGGTAACGCCAATTTAATGTATATTAAACGACCATTTAACACGCGTAAAATTTGCGTTAACCATTATTTCTATTGTAGACAATAGGAGGAAATAATCTTGTTCAGTCCCCCCAAAAAACAAAATGTTTCCTTACTCACAAATTTATTGTCATTATGTCTGTTCGTGTACCCTTCGTATTACCTTCGAATTACCTTCGACAGTCCTTCGTAATTATTTCGTGTCTTCACAACTAACAAAAAGAAAGTGGATTTACAAAGTTCTGCTGACAAATTGCAAAAATTAACGTGAGTCTGATGAATTTTAATGGGTAGTAAATTTAGTATTTAGCGGAAGCTAAGTTACAGAACCATAATTTTCCTATTGTTTCCTAAATTTTCGTTTCACAGTCCTACCGTCCAACCGCCTTACCATACCACCATATATTTTTTCGAATTGAGTTCCACTACTGATGTTGAGCCCTTAATATGAAAAAATGATTACACAATTTGAGAACTTCAAACATGGGTTAAATAATGCAAAATTCTTTTTTATAATAAATAAAATTCATACTTTTGCATCCGTAAATTTAATACTTAACAAACCTAACACTAATTAATACTATGACTACAGAATTATCAAGTGAAAAGAAGGGTGGAGAAGAAGGGTCTAAAGTATATCTCTTCTCAATAGTACTTGTAGCTGTGCTCGGAGGACTGTTGTTCGGATATGATACAGCTGTGATATCCGGCGCAGAAAAAGGACTACAAGCGTTTTTCATGAATGCAGATGATTTCGTTTACACAAACGGTTGGCATGGATTTACGTGTGCAAGCGCCCTCATTGGATGTATCATCGGTAGCGCCATGTCTGGACTTCTCGCAAGTAATTTGGGACGAAAGAAATCCCTGATTCTGGCTGGTATCCTTTTCTTCATCTCCGCTCTTGGAAGTTACTATCCGGAATTCTTATTCTTTAACAAAGGTGAGGCATCTATGGATCTGCTTGTCATGTTCAACATCTACCGTATTATTGGAGGTATAGGCGTAGGACTGGCCTCAGCCATCTGCCCTATGTATATAGGCGAGGTTGCTCCTTCAAACATCAGAGGTATGCTTGTAAGCTGGAACCAATTTGCCATTATCTTCGGACAGTTGGTTGTCTATTTCGTCAATTTCCTCATTCTTGGATCAAATGCTAACCCTGTGATTAAGATGGTAGAAGGAGTAAATCAGATTATGAACCCAGAAGAGGCGGCTTGGTCAATAGAAACAGGATGGAGATATATGTTTGGCTCCGAAGCTATACCAGCAGGCTTATTTGCCCTCCTTATCTGTTTTGTACCCGAAACACCTCGTTATCTCGTGTCTATCGGATGCGACGCAAAGGCTGAGAGCATTTTGGCACGCATAAATGGCCTCACAAAGGCAAAAGAGATACTTAACGACATAAAGAATACCATGACAGTCAAGACCGAGCCTATGATGGCCTACGGATTCATGTGTATCTTTGTTGGTATCATGCTATCGGTATTCCAACAGGCTGTTGGTATAAATGCCGTTCTATATTATGCACCTCGAATATATGCTGACATGGGATTTGACAATCCTATGATGGTGACAGTCTTCAACGGAATAGTAAATATAGGATTCACGTTGGTTGCCGTCTTTACGGTTGAGAAATTGGGCCGTAAACCTCTGCTTATCGTCGGCTCAATCGGTATGGCTATAGGAGCCTTAGGAGTGGCTGTGACATTCGGAAAAGCAGATCTTCAACTGCTTTGCATGATTTCAATAATGGTTTACTCTGCATCATTCATGTTTTCATGGGGACCTATATGCTGGGTACTTATTGCCGAGGTATTCCCAAACACCATTCGTGGTGCTGCTGTAGCAATAGCCGTAGCATTCCAATGGATATTCAACTGGATCGTTTCATCAAGTTTTGTTCCGATGTTCAATATAGAACTCACACCAGGTGACGGATTTGGCCATTGGTTTACTTATGCCCTCTACGGTGTGATATGTATTATTGCTGCCGTATTTGTTTGGAAACTTGTTCCAGAGACCAAAGGTAAGACTCTTGAAGACATGACCAGATTATGGAGAGAAAGAAAATAAAATAATCTTAAATGCGTTTTTCATATTTTTTGAGAGGGTGTGTTCGAATTCTTTTCAGTTTTCGCACACCCTTTTTTCTACAAAAAAATGTCTATTCAAATATGAGCAAATGGAAAAAAAACGTTATAAGAGTCCGATTTATCTTCACTTAAAAGTCCAGCCATTTTATTTGGACTCCAATTTGGACGAGTCTAACCCACAGATATTCAAATATTAGTATCTTTTACACTCCAAAGTAAGACATATAGAACACAAATAACACATAAGACAACCTCATTTGCCACAAAAGATGTAATTTTGCAACGTTGAAAAATTAAAAAACCTGTAAAAAAAACACATTATTTTTAATATGAAAAAGGCCAATCTGATTCTTTTATTATTTATGTGCATCAACATTTATGCACAGGATAATATTATTTTACGTTACGACTTTTCCAAAGTAAGTGGAAAAAACGTGACAGACCTAAGTACCAATTCCATTACCGCCAAACTATCCGGTTCGGCAACTGTACAGGCTATGGGAAAATATAATGTTCTTAATTTAGGAACAAATTCTGGATACCTTGACATGACAAGTAATGCCGGAGAGATAATCAAGAGTCTAACCGACTTTTCCGTATCATGCTACTACAAAGTGGACGAGAATGCAAGCCTATCAGGAAATGGATATTTCTTATGGTCATTCTCCGATAATGCTGCATGTGCAGCCAATTCTGGCAAATATAACGCTTATAGGCTAAATGCTCAAAGAATAGCTACT
>JAILIJ010000310.1 GCA_024695315.1 Bacteroidaceae bacterium | reverse complement strand
AGAGTATACTGTTCCTTAATATTACCTTTCGAATCTATTAAGACAAGATATAACAAATGACGTTCGCCGCGGTCAATACCGATGAAATGTAAATCATCGTTTTGACCGCGGCGAACGTCATTTGTTATATCTTGTCTTAATAGATTCGAAAGGTAATATTAAGGAACAATATACTCTTAATGAAATTGTGAATGAATACAATGGGAAAAAATATTCCACAAATTATCACAGTTTGTTGAATGAACGAGGAAAAAAACGACAAGATGAACGACAGAACTGGCAAACTATTGAATCTATAAAAGAACTAAAGGAAGGCTATCTGAGTCAGGTAATTCACAAGATTGCTCAACTCATGGTAAAATATAATGCAATTGTTGTTTTGGAAGACCTAAATATGGGATTCAAAAGAAGTCGTCAATGTGTAGAAAGTTCTGTATATCAACAGTTCGAAAAGAAACTTATCGATAAACTGAACTTCTTAGTTGATAAGAATCTCCCAGCGGACGCCAATGGAGGATTACTTCACGCATATCAACTTACCAACAAATTTGTAAGTTTCCAGAAAATGGGTAAGCAGAACGGATTCCTATTCTATATTCCTGCATGGAATACAAGTAAGATTGATCCTGTAACAGGATTCGTAAACCTCTTTGATACTCATTATAGAAACGAAAAAACTACAAGGGAATTTTTTGGAAAATTTAAAGATATAAGATTCAATAAAGAAAAAGATTGGTTTGAGTTTGAATTTGATTATGCAGATTTCACTTCTAAGGCTGAAGGTACCCGTAGGGATTGGACAATCTGCACGTGGGGTAAACGAATAAAAACTTTCCGCAACAAGGAGAAGAACTCAGAATGGGATAATGAAGAAATAGAACTTACGAAAGCATTCAAAGATTTGTTCGCAAATAATTCTATCAACATATTCAAGGACTTGAAAAAACAAATATGTGATTATGAATCTAAAAAAATCTTAGAACCTTTGTTAGGACTATTCAAATTGACTGTACAAATGCGAAACAGCAAGACCGGCACAGAAGAAGACTATTTGTTATCGCCTGTTGCTGATGAAAATGGCATCTTTTACTGTAGCGAAAATTGCGGAGAAAACCTTCCGAAAAACGCAGATGCAAACGGAGCGTACAATATTGCACGTAAAGGACTATGGGCAGCCATGCAAATTCGTAATTCAAATAATGACAAAAATATCAATTTAGCGATTTCGAATCGTGAATGGCTAAGTTTTGTTCAAGACAAACCTTATATAAATGATTGATGGATGAATACATGACCATAACATCCTTGAATGATTTTATCTTCTGTCCGTATTCCATATATCTTCACAATGTATATATGGATACGGACGAAGATAATTATAAAGCTTCGCCACAAATACGAGGTAAATATGCCCATGAGGCTACGGACAAGAAAACATCGAGCACTCGAGCGTATATAATCTTGTCACTTCCCGTCTACTCAGAGAAATATCACTTAATGGGAAAGATTGATGTATATAATGCTAAGGATAAAAAACTGATAGAACGGAAATATAAATTGAAACAAATATTCCGTGGGCAAATTTATCAGCTTTGGGCTCAGATGTTCTGTTTAAAGGAGATGGGGTATGAGGTGGAAAGTCTTGCATTCTACGAAATCTCGACTAAGAAATTTATTGATGTAGCCATGCCTACAGAACAAAATATTATAGAATTTGAAGATTTCATGGAGTATGTTCGCAATTATGATCCTTCTACGCCCATGGATGTTAACAAAAATAAATGTTCTAATTGTATCTATTCTAATCTATGTGACAAAATAGAATTCTAACTATGTTTACACACAAAGATATTGAATATCGTTCTATCTTCGTAATTAACTGTATAAACGAACGTAGCCTACGTGTCAGTAATGGTGAATTACTGTTGGAAGAACATGTGGAAAGTACAGACAAAATGAAGACATTAACAGAAATGCCTTTTCAGAAGATTCTTGCTTTATTCATTATTGGGCATGCAAAAATAACAACACCTTTGATGGAAAAATGTCATAAGTTCGGCGTTACATTGGTAGTTGTTAAACCGAATTTTCGACCTGTGTTTTTCTGGGCTAATCATGCTGAAGCAAATTTTCTTCTACACCAAAAACAATATGCGTACAGTAAAGACGATCTGTCTATTGCAAAAATCATCATACGAAACAAAATACATAATCAAATAAAGTCACTTACAGATACACGTAAAAAAGATGACAACACCTTATATGCTATAAGTAAATGTCAGGACTGTTTAGATAATATTGTTGAAGCCAAGGAATATTCTCAACATATGGGAATAGAAGGACTTGCCTCTAAGGTCTTTTTTGCAGCTTATTTTGGAGAATTGTCTTGGCAGACAAGACGGCCAAGAACCAAGTGCGATGTTCTTAATGCCACTTTGGATATTGGATATACAATACTATTCAACTATATTGAATGTTTCCTGCGTATGTTCGGCTTTGACATCTACATAGGTGTATATCACAGACTTTGGTTCAAACGTAAATCCTTGGTTTGCGACATTATGGAGCCTTTCCGTTGCATAATAGACAAAACCATACGGAAAGCGTTTAACAAACAACAGTTTTCTGCAAAAGATTTTGACATAAAAAAGGGTGAATATCTGCTAAAGAGAGAAAATAATAAAATTTATTCTAAAGTGTTCTTCGATGCTCTAATTCCATATAAAATAGAAGTGTTTAAATATATCCAATCATATTATCGCTGTTTTATGAACAGGAAAACTGCAGATTTTTTTCCTCAATTTTTAATCTAATGATTTGAAAATATGCTTGTAATAAGTTA
>JAILIJ010000302.1 GCA_024695315.1 Bacteroidaceae bacterium | reverse complement strand
ATGACAATGCTAATAAAATTAGCATTGTGACAACTCTTCCAAATACGCCTGGCTCCCTATATAAGTTGTTGAGCAAATTCTACAACTTAGGGATAAATATGACAAAATTGGAGTCTCGTCCAATGGCAAATTCTCCATTTGAATTCATCTTCTATTTCGATTTAGATTGCAATATAAAGACGAAGGAATGTCAAAACCTAATTGCAGAACTTGATTCTGACGCGACAGAATTTAACTTCCTTGGTGCATATAGCGAAATAATTTAAAAAAAGTAGTTTTTATCGTGTGTTTGGCAATTTTTCTATACTTCCAGGCACACGATTTGTCGAACAAAATGTTCTATATCCTTAAATATTATGATATAATTAATTTACTATGGGACAAGTTCGAACGATATTACTAGAAAAATCTGCATTTGCTGACAACGACGCACGAGCTGAAATACTTCGTGCTGATTTACGCAAAGATGGTGTTTTGCTTGTTAACGTTATGTCATCTCCAGGAGCTGGAAAGACTTCAACATTAACTTCCCTTATTAATTCAATAAAAGACAAAGTAAAAGTAGCTGTTATGGAAGCTGATATTGATTCTGACGTAGATGCACAATCTATTGTCAAAAATACTGGCGTTGATTCTATTCAATTACACACAGGTGGTATGTGCCATCTAGATGCGGACATGACACGCGAAGGACTTGAAGCTATAGATTACAAAAAATACGACATTATCTTTTTGGAAAATGTTGGCAATTTAGTATGCCCTGCAGAATATGATACAGGTGCTACTATGGATATTATGATTTTATCTACATCTGAAGGTGACGATAAACCTCTAAAGTATCCTTTAATTTTCCAAAAGTGTAATTTAGTTATTATAAGCAAAATTGATGCAATTAAATATTTCACTTTCGATTTAGATAAATGCATTGACAATATAACATATAGGAATAAAGACGTTCGAGTTATTCCTATTAGCAACAAAACACAAGAAGGGATAGAAGAATTGAGCACATTCTTCTTAGACAAAATTAATAATTACAAGGAGATTTAATTATGCCAGAGCAATCAAACAAAGTTTACTCAAAGTATCAAGGCGAGAAAGACTACGACAAGGAATTAGCAAAGCTAGCTAAAAAAATTACTGACGTAGTTCCTCACAAATTATTTGGAGTAACATCAAATGACCCAGAATACTGGGGACTAAAAGAAGTTCTTACCCCACCTATGGTAAAAATTCTTAACAAATTGAAGTTGAGAAAGTTCTATACTTTCGAACAATTACTTGCTATGAACCCAGAATACAATCCAATCGATTTCCAAAAGATGTTGGATGATATGGCAGTAATTGGTATTCTAGAATACGACTATGGTGATCATTATAATGATGACGGTCCTATTCCAAATGCACCAAAAGAAAAGAGATATCGTCTATGCTTCTTCGTTCCAGGTTCAGCAGAACTTATGAACTCAACGCTAGAGAGAATTTCTAAGAATCCGGCCGTTGCATCATTCTTTGAAAGAATGACCTTTATTCCACTTGCTGGTATTACAGAAATGGTACCTCCAGGGGGCGATGGTATTGGTATGCACGTTATTCCAGTTGAAAAAGCTGTTGAATACGAAAATCAATCTGTTAAATATGAAAGAATTTCATATTGGCTAAAGAAATATGAAGGACACATCTCAGCAGGTATCTGCTCTTGCCGTGGTTCTCGTGCAGTAACAGGCGATGGTTGTGCAGACGATCCAGATGATTGGTGTATCCAAGTTGGTGATATGGCTGACTACACTGTAGAAACAGGCCGTGCTCACTACATTACAAAAGAAAGAGCTTTAGAAATTTTAAAGAGAGCTGAAGATAATGGTTTCGTTCACCAAATTACAAACATCGACGGTTACGATAAGATTTTCGATATCTGTAACTGTAACGTTAAGATTTGTAACGCTTTAAGAACATCACTTCTATTCAACACTCCAAACCTATCTCGTTCAGCTTACACTGCAAAAGTTGATCCAAAGAACTGCGTTGCTTGTGGATACTGCGTAGAATCATGTCCAGCAGGTGCCGTTAAACTTGGTCAAAAACTTTGCAAGAAAGATGGTTCACAACAAGAATATCCAAAGGCAGTTCTTCCAGATAAGATTAACTGGGGTAGATATGCTTGGGACGAAAACTACAGAGATACAGCAAGAATGCACAACGCTTGGCCAACAGGTACTGCTCCATGTAAGACAGCCTGCCCTGCTCACGTTCCAGTTCAAGCTTATCTAAAGAAAGCTCATGAAGGAAAATATGAAGAAGCTCTTGCTTTAATTAAGAAGGAAAACCCATTCCCAGCAGTTTGCGGACGTGTATGTAACAAGCGTTGCGAAGAAGCATGT
>JAILIJ010000268.1 GCA_024695315.1 Bacteroidaceae bacterium | reverse complement strand
GGTTTAGTTGTAATTTAAAATAATATCATTTGAATTCGTCATCACAGGCTCTTACCTCAATATCTAGCAGCTTCTACCCGGGAGCTGCTAATTATTGAAGTGCGAGGCAAGCTTCGCAAGTGGTGGACCCACTTACAGCTTGCCAGGGCGTTGCCCTTGGAACCTATGTGGGCTTTGCCCCTCAACCCCTATTATTTCGGAGGTTATACTATGAAAAAAAGACATCGAACTCATCAGGTTAAGATTCGCATGACAGAAGCTGAATATAGGCATTTGAAGATTATGACGCGAAAAAGTGGAATGACTCAGCAAGGTATACTATTATCAGCTTTTTGCAATGTTAAAGCTACAACACCTGAAGAAATTGAACAGTTGAAAGAAACGAATAAACAACTGAAAACAATCTGCCAGAATATTAGAGCGATTGGTAACAATATAAATCAGATAGCAAAGTATGCAAATCAATGTGCAGGAATAAATCCGTCTGATGTTCTGACTACCCAAAAACACATAAGAACATTGAATAAGGAGGTTACTGAATTATGGCAATACTCAAGGTATGTAATTCAAAGGCTTCAGGGCACGCCGCACTAAATGGTGTAGCCCAATATATTCTCGACAAAAGCAAGACTCAAGAACGCTTAGTATCAGGCATGGGCGATTTTGCTTACTGTAATTCAGAACTAAGTGCAGAAGTGATTTTCTCAGAATTCATGAGGGTAAAAGAATTGTTTAATAAAGACTGTGGAAGGCAGTATATGCACGCGGTTCAGTCATTTATGCCCGGAGAGGTTGATTCAAATATGGCGCATGAATTAGGCAAGAAGCTGGCGACTGAATTATGGGATGGTTTTCAAGTGGTTGTTGTAACACATACCGACAAAAATCACATCCATAATCACTTCTTGATTAATAGTGTGTCATATGAATCAGGTAAGAAATTACATTGGAAAAAGTCTGATTTGGCAAGGGCGAAAAGTATAAATGATTCGATTTGTATTCAGAATAAGCTAAGCGTACCTCATAAGAAGTCATTTGGTTATATTGATACATCTCTTAAATCAACGATATGGGATAAGAATCTATTTAATCTTGTGAAGTTAGCATCTAAAGGTAAACGAGAAAGCTTTATGCTTGATTGTGCAAAAGCTGTGCTATCGGCGTCAAGAAAAGCTCGTAGCAAGGATGAGTTTATCAAATTCATGTCGGAGCAAGGATGGACAACTTCATGGGAAGATTCCCGAAAATTTATAACTTTTGTTGATAATAATAATCATAAGGTTAGAAACTCTAGACTTTCTAAGATTGTTGAGAAAGATATATGCAAGGAAAGTTTGGAAAAGATGTTCATTAAGAATTCAGAAAAGAGTTGCCGTATGCGGCAAAGAAAGGATATTAAATATGAGAAAATACATATTTAAAATTATAAAAAAAGAACAGCTTGAGAATGAGCTGGATAACTTGGCAGAAGTTACCATAAATGGTGTAATTCATTATTTGGAAGATAAAGAAGCGTGGTTGACTTCCCAAAGTGATATTTTTCATCAGTTGATTTTTTCAGAACCCGCTAATGAAAGTGGAAGTATACTATTAGTGCTCGAAGAGACCACAAGTAATGTATATAAGGGGGCAAGTGACTACTCTTTACATAAGATTATCAATCTAAATGAGCAGAAAACCATTTTTGATTTATACCTTATTGCTCCATTAGAGGATCAGGCACTTATAAAATGCGATTGTTATCAACGAGCTGTTGATTATTTTGAGAAAATTGGAGCGGATGAAATTGTAAGTGCGTTAAAGATTATAAAAGGTTCAGTTTTTCTTGAAAAACGCAAAAAGGAACTAATTTAGTATTAAATCTAACCTACAGCAAAATAGTACCAAAACTTGACCGTTATCTTTGATATTATGTCTGAAATATACGTATCAAAAGAAACGGTCATTTGATTTGGTACGGAAAGGAATTATATGAAATACGGATATTGCAGAATATCAACACCAAAACAAAATATTGAGCGTCAAGTTCGTAATATCAAGGGAAAGTACTCAGATGCGATTATCGTAAAGGAGGCATATACCGGAACAAAAATAGACCGACCAGAATTTACAAAACTACTACGAATGTTAAAAATGGGTGATACAGTAATCTTTGATTCGGTCTCACGAATGTCCAGAGATGCTGAGGATGGTTTTAGTTTGTATCAAACTCTATACGAGCAGGGAATATCTCTTATCTTCTTAAAGGAACCTCATATTAATACAGAAGTTTTTAAAGCTGCTGCCGATAACAAAATAAAACTGACTGGTACAAATGCGGATATTATTTTGGAAGCTGTTAACAAGTATCTGATGGTTGTAGCTAAGGAGCAGATCAGAATTGCCTTTGAACAGGCAGAAAAAGAAGTAACCGATTTGCACCAACGCACAAAAGAAGGAATTGAGACTGCTC
>JAILIJ010000247.1 GCA_024695315.1 Bacteroidaceae bacterium | reverse complement strand
TAATTTTTTATGTCACAAAATGTAATAAACATACGTCTATATTTACAGAACAACAAAAAATTAAACCATTATGAAGAAAACAATTACAACGGTGCTTATTGCTTTAGCACTTTTACCCGTAAAAACTTTGGCCCAAGGTGTAAATATGCCAAACGACACAGCTACAACTTCCTTGTCGTCAAAAAATATTAATTACATCATAGAAGATGATAATAAGAGTTACCTAAAAGTCGGTCATTTCACATTTAAAATTGGAATAAAAAATAAAAAAGAATATCAGGCAAAGCGTATCTATGATAACAACCTACCTTCCATATATTTTACGCATGCCCAACTTAATTCTCGCGGATTTGCCAAGAGTGACGCTCTCAAGCAAGCTGGAAGTTCGTACGAATGGGGAATGTACTTATGTGCCCATGATATCAATCTCAGCAAAAATGGCAATACAGGAATGAGCGTTGGCTTGGGTTTCAGTCGCACTTCGTTCCGCTTCAAAAATGATAATGTGCTTATGGAAGACGAAATGGGCGATCTTATTTTCAGTAAACTTCCTACCAATCCCAACATAAATAAGAGTTGGCTACGCTACTGGAGTATTAGAATGCCAGTAACTATTGGTTATAGATCTAAGAATATCGCTATTTCGGCTGGTCCAGAATTAGAATGGCGAATAATGTGCCGTTCTCGTGCAAAATATGAAGGTTCTAAACATACGATTATTTCAGAACCAGATATAAATCCATTGGCCGTCAACGCTATTGTAAACGTTAGTATAGGAGATATTTGCATACTTGGACGTGTAGGATTAACAGATCTCTTGAAAATCAAGAGTTCAACAGTCAAACAAGGCTCCAACTTTAGTGTTACTCCATTTTCTGTCGGTATAGGTTTTTGATATTAAATGTGAAGCGTAATTTTACGTCGTCAATCCAACATTTATCAAGATGAATTCACAACAGTTCAGATCACTTGTAACCGAATACCACCGACGACTATTTAGGGCGGCTTATCATCTGCTCGGGAATGTTGAAGATGCCGAAGATGCCGTACAGGATGCCTACATGAAACTTTGGAAAATCCGTAATAGTCTTGACGAAGTGGAAAATATGGAAAGCTACTGCGTATCTACTGTTCGAAGAATCTGTCTCGACCGTCTTAGGGCAAACAACCTAGATATGAGAACAGAAATAAATCAGATTTCCGAAACATGCTGTTCGTCGGATAATCTAGAAAGAACATTGGAAGACAAAAATGTAGTTGAACATCTGCAAAATGAGATTCAGAAGCTGCCATCTGGTCAAAAACTCGCTGTCACAATGCGAGACATAGAAGGCCACTCCATAGAGGAGATAGAAGCTGCATCTGGTTATACAGCCGTTAATATTCGTGCTTTACTCAGCAGAGGACGAAAAACACTTAGAGAACAACTATTAAAGAGTAGAAATTATGGACATTAAAAGAATAAGACAACTTCTCACTAGTTATTACGATGGCAAAAGTACTCAAGATGAAGAATTTGAGCTTCTCAATACTTTTGCAAATGCAGACAATCTGCCTGAAGATTTAAGAGCAGAGCAAAGTCTATTCGCAGCCATAGCTAACATGAGGAAGAATAGGCATATCGTTCCAAATGAGACTATCAAAATACCTGAAGATGCCGAACTGCCTGAAGATGTAGAAGTACCAGAAGATCTCGAGTCAAAAATTCTTGTCCAAGTAGACAAATGGGAAGCTGCAGAATACGATTCTGCAATCTATAGCCTCAACGAAAAATCCCAAAAATCAAAAGAGGATTCCAAAGAGGAAGTGTCACATATCCAGACAGGCATAGCATCCCATATTGTCAAAATGTCAAAACCATCTTACACATGGGTACGTGCCATTGCAGCTGCAGCCATTATAATAGTGGGCTTAGGAGTATATTTACCTATCAACAAAGCCCACAATAAGGTTATGCTCAGCGAACGAGACACATTCTCGGACCCTAATCAAGCGTATGCAGCAACAGAAAAGGCTCTCGACAAATTTGCTGAAACTATAGATAAAAGCGAAAGGCATATTAACAAGGCAAATGACCATATAGAAAATGCTATGGGATACGTCAATATGTATGCATACTAAATATTGCTTATTTCTCAAAATAATATACATTTTTTACTAGAAATGGTAAACTATAAAATAGAAAGATATATGAAACAAATAATAATATTCCTATTTCTATCAGCATTAGCAATAGGCGCTTACGCTCAAGATGCGTTCTTCGAAAAATATGATGGCGTAGATAACGTTAGCGTGGTCTTCATCTCCCCAAATATGCTAAATACCATAAAACAGAAAAAAAATAATAACGTGAGCAAGGCTCTTAAAAACATTAGAATCTTGCAAGTCGAAGATCCAAAACTTGTACCATCAATCAAGGAGGATGCTCTAAAAACTTTTAGTCACAAAAATGGGTATGAAGATCTTATGATTGTTAGCGAGAATGGTGAAAGAACTATAATTAGGCAGAAAATGCTAAAAAAGGATATGTCTATCATTTCTCTCATCTGCTATTCGAATAACGAACTTGAGGTAATAGCCATAAGTGGCCAAAACATAAGTCTAAGCGACATAAAACGTTAGAAATAAAAAGATATGAGAGTGCAGAAATCCATACAATCTCTGCACTCCCTTTATATTATAATCAAAAAAATGTTTCTAAGTCATTAAAAACTTTCTCCTCTAAATTGGTGTGGTGACATACCCATATAACGGCGGAAGAAAGTGCCAAAATGTGACTGATTAGTAAAATTTAGAGCATCCGCAATCTGCTTCACACTCTTTGTGTTATCACGAAGCATAATTTGCGCCGACTTTATCACTTCTTCATTTATTATTTCGCTTGCCGTCTTTCCGGATAATTTCTTACATACAGATGAGAAATATTTAGGTGTCACATTAAGTTCTGAGGCATATTCGTTGACACTCAAATATGGATGCTTAGGGTCTGAAAGCAGTTTAATGAAATTCTGAAATATGTGTTCTGCAGAAGAGTAAGTCTGTTTAGGCATCTCCGCCCCACAAATTGAAGCATGAATATCAAAAAGTTCAAATGCTATCGCACATAATATACTATCTATACTCTTATGCTTGTTTGGAGACTCCTCGTCATGACTTTTTGTATAAAGCACATCAAATAACCGCACAAAATAATTTAGTTTTTCCTCATCAACATGTACAATCTCATGCCGTATTGCCATGACACGTAAGGACC
>JAILIJ010000219.1 GCA_024695315.1 Bacteroidaceae bacterium | reverse complement strand
CAAGGAAATAATCGTTCTCTCTAATGGTAAAAATGTAAACCCAAGTGAGATCGAGTATAAACTCGAAAAATACGATAATATCGTTAAGGAATGTGCCGTAACACAGGATGGAGATATGCTTAAGGCCATAATTGTTCCTCAGAACGAGTGGCTTGGCCAAATGACTGATCAACAAGCTGAAGAAGCGCTTAAACGTGAGGTTCTTGAACCATATAACACTACGGTGGCTCAGTATAAAAAGGTCATGAGTGTTTTCTGTTTTAGAGGCGAACTTCCAAGAACAAAACTCGACAAGATACAGAGATTCAAACTAAAAGAGATTCTACAGTCCGGAAAGCATACAATGGCTAAAAAGGAAATTGTAGAGCCTACTTTTGATGAGTATAAGATTATTAAAAATTATATTGTTGCCGAGAAGAAATGTGAGGTAAAACCTACAGACCATATAGAAACAGACCTTGCTTTTGACTCTCTTGACCGCGTGGGACTCCAGAGTTTCATAGAGTCATCTTTTGGACTTGAACTAAAAGCAGATGCTATGTCTCAGTTCAGAAATGTAGCTGAACTAGCAGAACATGTTGCAAAGGGTAAGACTCGTCAGGAAATAGAGAAAGTAGATTGGAAACAACTCTTACAAAAGGCAAATTCAAGTCTAAAACTACCTAACTTCTGGTTCACAGGTCATTTGGTAACAAAATTCTTTGGCCTATTCTTCCATTCATATCTTAAGATGGAAGTAAAGGGATTAGAGAATGTACCTACTGACAAGGCTTTCATCCTTGCCCCTAATCACCAGAGCTACATGGATGGACTACTTGTGGTATCGGATATACCTGGAAAAGTGCTCAACAACACTTATTTCTATGTTAAAGAAGACCATGTAAAGAGTTCGCTGCTAAAATTCCTAGCCAGCCATCATAACATAATCCTTATGGAGAGAATGAATCTCATGAATTCAATTCTTAAAATGGGTGAAGTGCTAAAAGAAGGTAAGAATTTGGTTATATTCCCAGAAGGAACAAGAACAAGGGATGGAAAAATAAGTACTTTCAAGAAGACTTTTGCCATCTTAAGTGCAGAACTAAATGTACCTATCGTACCAGTAGTCATTAGTGGAGCTTTCGAAGCTATGCCAAAGGGAAAGAAATTCCCTCTTGCTAAGAAAGTAACCGTTGAATACTTACCTCCTGTATATTCAGATAAGGATATGGCATACGAAGAGTTTTCTGCAAAGATTCAGAAGATAATCGAGGAGAAACTGAAATAGTTTCTCCTCCATTTCTCCACAATAACCTCTCATAAATTTCACCCCCTAAATGAGGCTGTGCCGAGCTTGTGAAATAAAATAATAAAATTAAGTAATATGATTCTTAAACTAAAACATTGTCTTATAACGCTTATTTTTTGTTATACTAATATAAATGCACAAAATCTAAATTGTGTTAATATATTCTCAGAAGGCTCGGCAACATGTTTCAGCTCAGAAAAGATAGACTCAATAACTTTCAGTTCAAAACCAGATAAGGATTTTTTTCTGTCTGGACAACAGAAATATGATCTTTTTACACAAAATTTCTGTAAAGAACTTACTGATACGACTATTGTTTACCACGATTTCTCATTAAGTTCAAACACCCAAAATGTTAATGGTAAAATAATTCAAAGTGGACAGAAAATTTATGTTTCTGGAGCAGGAGCAAAACAGATAGCTGTACAAGATGGAAAGGTTGTGGATGAAGAGAATTTCTATCTTTATACTGATACATATTCGCCTCTAAAATATATTGGTATGTCATTTTCTTATTCCAAGGTATATGACAATACCGAAAGTAATAGTGACCACATTCAGCCTTGTGTAATAATGCTCGGAAAGCGCGAAGATACATGGTCACATATCATTCATATCCTTTTCTATAGGGATAATCTTGCCATAAACAGACGTGATGGCGAAGGATTCATTTGGGATTGCAAGAAAATAGAAGGCAACGGTATCTACCCTGAGATGGCTCTCGATTCAGTCTATAATGTATCCGTTTTCATAAAAGAGGACACTTTATACATTAAGAAACCAGACAATACCATTGTTAGCTATCAAAATGAATATTTCAAGGATACATTTGTGATACCTATATGGCAGGTTTATAATATGAAAAAATATAACCATCATGGATTTATTCATGAAATCTATGCAGGAACAAAACCTTTTATAGAAGCTACATACAGAACGAGAAATAAATTACGTCAACATTTTAATGAATAAGTCTTTTACACATATTTTTGACATCAATCTACAGTCTGCTGTATTAAGCCAACGCTCGTTTTTGATGGGGATAGCAATACTCCTCATACTTATTTATCATGCCTTCAATTTTATTTATAATCCGCTATGGCGATTAAATATCGGATACGTCGGAGTGGATATATTCTTGTTCCTCTCAGGATTTGGATTATCCAGATCATACGAAAAACATTCTCTTCCTGTATTCTATTTTCATAGGATAAGAAACGTATATCCTTTATATATTATTTGTGTTACTATTGTCTATGCCATATTATATAACGTATGGACAATTGAGGATTACTTGAACAATATCTTGACTCTTGGATATTATATAGATTTTGGAATTCATCGTTTTGACTGGTTCTTGGAATCTCTCTTTACGCTCTACTTTATTTTTCCTGTAATATATTATTTAAGTTCCACACGTTTGACAGGATTGTTTATATGTTTTTTAGCTGTTTACGCTGTTCTAACTCTAACAGAACTTAATTGGTGGTATGATTGTCTAATAGCCAGAATTCCAATATTTTTAATGGGAATAATGGTTTATAGGTATGACATAAATGTAAAACCATACATTTTTGGAGGACTTGTTGTAGCACTTCCTACATATATCTTTATCTCGCCATTTTTATCTGTAACTTTTTTGGCTTTGCCTATACTTATTATAGCAATAAAGTTCCGAGAAAAACATGATGGTGCATGGGCTGAAAAGATACAGTCGTTAGGGAAATATACACTTGAGATTTATTGCGCCAATAACATTATACATAAAGTGTTTACAACTTATGATATGGTAATATGGCAAAAATGCCTCATCTACATATTTTTACAAGCTTTGGTAGCCTTACTTTTTGTAAAGCTGAGAAAAGCTATGACATTACATAAGTCTTGATATGATAAAAATATATATGAACACTCCTTCCTGGAACATAGGAAGAAATACAGACATCGATTTGCAGAGAAGAATGATATGTTTGACTCAACACTTCTCTGACATTAGTATGTACTTTCCAAAAAGTCCTTTTCGTTCACTACCCTATAACATGAAAAAAATTCAGTCTTTTCTGTTTAGAAAATTACATCTAAAGAGGGAGGCTGGTGAAGAAAATACTGGATGGAACCTTAGACAACAAGATCTTTATAATGATGGAGAATTTAACGATGCCATGTGTGATATAATTTATTCGCAAGGAATTTTACCAAATAATACACATGGTAAACCGCTTCTTCTTGATCTATTTTATATGCGTCCTGAGGATGTTTATGAGAAATATGATGAAAAAGCCATAATTGCTTTTGATTTGCTAACTCAGCAGATAAAACGTTTGGCTCAGTTTCCAGGCATATACAATCTTAGAAGTGATTACGCTATTAAACTTGTCGAAGCTATTTGTCCTGATGAAGCATGGAAATTTCGCAACCTTCCATTTCTTCTTCCTGATTTGCATGAAATAGATAAGGAACAAATTATTAAGAAACATACGGATTGTAATACATTAGAATTCTTATTTTGTGGTGCTCAAGCCAACAGAAAAGGACTACCAATAGTGTTGGAAGCTTTCAAAAAGGTAAAAAAGAAGACTGACTCACATTGTAGGTTACATATCGTTTCTGCATTATCCGATGGTTATATTGACATACCTTATGACGACGACATCATCATGCATGGAGAGCTTTCTTATGCACAAGCACAAACACTTTTTACCACTTGTCAAATATACGTTATGCCATCTCATTTTGAAAGCTTTGGACTCACCTACCTCGAAGCTATGGCCAATGGTATGATTGTCATAGCTCGTGACTATGAACCTCAACGCGAGATTCTTGACTATGGTAGATGCGGTATACTGACAAAAACGAATGTAGATGCCATCACATCATCTATGCTAATAGCCATAAATATGTCTGTAGAAGAAAGAATTGCCATGTCTCAAAATGCACATAAACGTTTTATCTCACATTATCGTTTCGACAAAGTTACACAGTTATGGCATCAGGCTATTTTAGACTGTGTAGCACAACAAAAATGTATTTGAAAATAATTGCTTTCCGGTAAAACTAAGAATGCAATAAAATCCTGCCCCGAAGGCCTGTAAAACTAGGCTTCGAGATATTTTTTTCAAAAGCAAGCCCCCTTCAGTCAAACAAGGTCGGTTCTGGAGGCCCCTTTTGTGTTTCTTTAGCTTGGATTTCATTCCATGTTTTGTCAGGATTTTCCATGAATCGGACAAAGTCGATGTAATACATGAGTGTAAGGCGTACCATTGTGACCACTTGTGAAAAGGCACAGTTGCGTTTTATATTCCTTGACAGGACAGTAATAAGAAGATTGGCAATCAAAACC
>JAILIJ010000152.1 GCA_024695315.1 Bacteroidaceae bacterium | reverse complement strand
GTTTAAAAAGACATTTTAGACTGAAAAATATACTGCCAATAAATTCATTTCTTTAACTTTTGTATTATTCCATTACAATTCCTCTTTTTCTCCCTTCAAGTGAGGCATGGACGAACTTGTGAAACCAGAGTTATTTGCTTGTTTTTTTAGTGCGTAACCCCAAACTGTTCACCTTTTATTATTCCAAAATTCTTAATAGGACTTTTTTATTTTGATTATAGTACAATTTAAACCAAATTGTTGATAATTCGCATGTTTTATAAATGCTGATATGTGATATTTTGTACATATACCTTATATTTGCTGATACAAATAATAATTTTATGTATAAGGATTCTGAGCAAATAAACAAACCTGAGGATGAGAAAAAGATTAATAACGAAGAGAACGAATGGCATTCTTATCTTAGTAGCGAATCGAGCTATCTCGATTTGCCTAAGTGTTCTAAATCTCATCTCTTAATTACAGGAACATTTAAGATGTTCTTTAGGTTGTATAATCGACTGTCTGTTTCTGGAACAGAGAATATACCTGCTAAAGGACCATTTATTGTGGCCCCAAACCATCAGAGTTTTCTTGATGGACCACTTGTTGTTACTGGTATGGATGACAAAACTTTGTGTAATTGTTATTTTTATGCTACTGAGGAACATGTAAAGGGAAAGGCGCGACGCAGGTTTGCTCGACGACATAATATTATTCTTATGCAACGTAGCGACTTGAAAACCTCAATCTTACGTCTTGCTGAAGTTCTAAAGGAAGGTAAGAATGTTGTTATCTTTCCTGAGGGTAGAAGGTCTGATTCAGGAAAATTGTCAAAGTTTAGAAGGACATTTGCAATTCTAAGCAAAGAGCTTGGAGTTCCTGTGCTTCCTATTTGCATACGAGGTGCGTATGAGGCGCTACCTCGAACTTGTTCATTTGTAAAGCCTAAGAAGATTGAAATCGAATATCTTCCTATTGTTAAACCTGACGATTATTCTGATTATGATGAGATGGCTGAGGCTGTAAGATCAAAAATACAAGAACGATTATGAGTGAATTCAGAGAAGAACATTCTAATTGGTGGACCCATCTTATAGGTTCAGTCTTTGCGCTCTCGTCTATTTGGATCGTTTGGCCTGCAGCCAAACTTGGATGGCAATGGACGATGGGTGTGCTCTTTTTTATTGTCGGAATGTTCCTAATGTTTCTGTCAAGCATGATTTTTCACTTGATGAAACAGAATACACTCGCTCGTCGAGTGATGCGTAAATTTGATCATATAAATATTTACGTCATGATAGCCTGCTCATATACTCCTATCTGTATTGCTGTGGTAGGCGGGTGGCTCGGATGGACGGTTTTCGGAATAATGTGGGCGGTGGCAATAGGAGGTGCTGTCTATAAAATTGTAGCCATAGATAAGTATCCAAAACTTTCTTTAGCTATCTATCTTACAATGGGTTGGAGCATAGTGTTTATCGCAAAACCAGTTTATGATAGTATGACTCTTGGCACTCTGTTGTTAATTGTTGCCGAGGGGGTATTATACACTATAGGTACATATTTTTATTCTCGTGACTATCTAAAACATTACCATGCCATTTGGCATGTTTTTGTGCTTTTAGGAGCTGTTTCACATTGGGGAGCTATTGTGTCGATTGTCTGTGCTTAAGTAAATATTTTTGACAAAAATATTTATCTTTTTATATTGCAGATTTCTTACATAAAAAGCAGTTCTGTCGATATGGAAGAAAAAATCATGTTAAAAAATATTAAAAGTTACGAACAAACATCATCTTTGACTTGCAAAACGTAAGCTAAATTATTATATTTGTAGGTCGTCTAACGATACTGCTTCGTTGCCCATTTTTAGACTGATAGAGATAATATTTGTTGTGATAAAACATGATATATGTCTATGAAGAAAAATGGTAATCGATACGAACGAATTACGAAGGAATTACGAAGCGTTGTCGAAGGATTTGGGGTAGATAATTATGTTTTGATGAAACTTCATTTTCTGATAAAAATAAATTCTAAATTCAAGTTTCTTAAGTTCGGCAATACCGAAATTGAGAAACTTGATTTTGGAAGAATATAAAAACATATTATCATTTGTTTTAATTAAAAAAAATTCGAATAGTTTTTTTACCCAAAACTTACTTTGAAATGTAATGTGAACATATCATTTTTGGCCATTATGAGCATTTTAAACTGTTAAAATTCACTTTTTTTGATGGGAAAGTTGGTTTCGTCCATATAAATAAGCTATATTTGTGAAAATTTTCAAAATGTTAAATGTTTTTTTAGGTTTATAATTTGGAAATAGATTAGATACAAAATCTTCCCAAGAATGTGTGTTGGGTTCATACTGGGGATAAGTTATATAAGTAAAAAAAAGAAGTTAAATATATTTTAGTGACGAATATGATAATAAGAAAAATCAATTCTGTTTTGTTGCTGCTGGCTTTTTGGTTCGTGGCAATTACTATACAGGCTGCCAAGGTACCTTGGATGCAATCTGTGTATGCTACAGATGCTGACGTGACTGCTACTTCTTTGCATGATGGTCAGGATGTGTACATTAGATTTGCGTACAACAATACGTACTATTACCTTGGAGGAAATGGTTATAATAGTGTGAGATTGTGTGGTAAAGAACATGCGTCTCGTTTTACTTTGAGTAAGACTAATGGTGCAAACCAAACTGCACCTGAGGGATATTTCTATCTCAAAACTTCTCAGGCTGGCAATTATGGTAAGTCATCTACATTAAACTATCTTACATTAGGATATGATAGTAATAGCGGTTCATATACTACTGTTACAAATGGTAATGGCGCATACTCATACTTTTATTTTATAGAAAATGATGCATCAAATAATAAGTATTCTATAGCATCAATGTATCTTGAGCAGTATATGCTCTTGAGTGCTGTATTTGGTGAAGTTTCTTATAATGCTTATTATTATACTCCTTTTGAAGTAGTTACTGAGGAACAACTTAGAAATGAATTTGAAGATGCTTCTTCTTCAAATCTTGTTGATGCTACTTTCTTGATTAATGACCCTCATTTCGAAGCTAATCATATTGCTTCGGAAAAAGCAAGTTGGAAATTAGTTGCAAATGGTAATACACAAGATTTGGTTGAAGATAAAGAAATTTATGTTAACGGATCGAATAATGGTTATATTTATAATCAATATTATACAGACGCTGGAAACGATGAAACCCAAAAGATGGCTTTAGAGTTATCAGCTGTAAATAACTCTTATTATAGTGTTCAACAGACTGTAACTAATATACCTAATGGACTTTATAGATTACAGGCTCAAGGAATTGCTAGTGATAATAAAGCTTTTTATTTCTTTGCTGGTAATACAGAAGAAAAATACGATTCTGTAGCTCTTACTAATAAAAAAAATGTCTCTAGTGCTTTAAAAGCATATGATACTTTTTCTTCTAGTAGAAACAATGGTACAGTAACCATTAACGTTCTTGTAGAAAATAATACTCTTGTTTTTGGATGTAAAGCAGGTTATAAGAACGCATCTGCCTTTATAGATAACTTTGAACTCTATTATTTAGGTGAGCCTAGCGCGGCTTTCAATACTTCGCCTGCTTCTTACACTCCTGACGGAATGGATGATCCATGGATTGAGGTGAAGAATAATTCTGCTATTCTTAATAATCCAGAAAAGTATTTCTTCGCTATATGGAACGACGAGAATAACTGTTTCGTTTATGGCGGTGGAAAAGAGGGCTACCAAGGAGAAGGATACAATACTATGCTTTCTGCATACGGAGTGAATCCTCTTGATAGCTATTCTTATATGTGGGAAATGTATAAGACTTCTGACGGTAAGTATATACTCGTTAATCCTAATGATCGAGAGAATATGCTGCAGGCAGAGACTGGTACTAAGTATTTTAGAAATGGTAGTACTACTACTTTAGACGTGTCTTTGGCTGGTTTGACCTTGACTTCAGCATATTATAACAACTGGACAATAACTACTTCTGAAGGAAAATATTTACATAGATGGAATGTGTCTAGTGGTAATGTTGTAGCTGATAATCAGACTGCTTATCTAAAAATATATGCTATTCCTCGTTCTTATGTAGTCACAGAATTAAAGAACGACGTAGACAACAATTATCCTTGTGATTTTAGCTTACTTCTTGCTAATCCAAATGCTTTTGGTACAAGTGAGAGTACAGGTAATGGCATCGTAGGTTGGAATTTGTCTTCTAATCAGTTAGGATGGACAAAAACTGGTTCTACAACTGATTTCTCTTTCTTGAGCGGCAAATCTTATTTCGTACTTGATAAGGATGTTAACGGCTCTATGTATCAGACTGTTACAGATATCCCTAACGGTAGGTATAAGTTGACTGCTGCTGTCGAAGGAGCCGCTGGAGGATACCTATATTTAGGCGATAGCTCTAATCCAGAAACTGCCAATATGAGTAATGTGAACTCTAATGGTAAAGTTTCTGTAACAACTTCTGTTTATGATAACAAACTTGACTTAGGTGTCTTGATGTCTTCATACGAAGGAATTGCGGATGCTAAATGTGATAATTTTACTTTGCAGTATGTAGGACCAAATGCTGACATTACTATTAATAGTGGAGATTCATATTATATAAGGTGTAATATTGGTTCTGACTCTGAAACCTGTAGCATGAGCAGCTGTAATAGCTTGAGATCCCCATAAGCCACCAGCATTCAAATAGCAATATTCAGGTTCA
>JAILIJ010000130.1 GCA_024695315.1 Bacteroidaceae bacterium | reverse complement strand
ACTAAAAATGCTAACAAAAATGACTTGTTTAATCAATGTTTGAGCAGTGTTTGAGCACCGCTCAAACACCGCTCAAACACTGCTCAAAAATAGATCTCATCAACGTCACTGACAATCAGCTCACTCTTTTCTAAACAAATTCGTTGAACTCACGTTAATAAGCAGATTGGCAATCAAAACCACCCACGTTTGGATCTGCACGACCATCGGCACACCGACATGACACTTCATTACGGTATGCACTTTCATCCCTCCTTTCTTCTTGCCGGACTTCGGATAACGGCCAATGCCTTTGAGTATGTTGTCAAACAGGCTGATTGTGGTGAAAACAAAGATAATCAAAAGGGCTGATACTTCATGTAAGTACCAGCCCTAAATTTGTTCATTCAAAAAAGTTTTACCGGACAGCAATATTTCACATTATTGGAATGCCTATATATATATTAAGCTTTCAACTGCCCTATAATTTCCCCTACAGACTTACATCCATGATTATCGAGCCATTCGTTGATACCATTAGCAACCTTAATAGTTACTGCAGGATCGACAAAGTTTGCTGTACCTATTTCTATAGCAGATGCACCAGCCAAAAGAAATTCTATTACATCATGAGCATTCATTATGCCACCTAATCCAACAACAGGAATATTAACAGCCTTAGCAACCTGCCACACACAACGTACAGCAACAGGTTTTACAGCTGGGCCACTCATGCCACCTGTAGCGATACTCAAAACAGGTTTACGCTTCTCTATATCAATAACCATCCCCATAAGTGTATTGATAAGAGAAACAGCATCCGCACCAGCATCTTGTACAGCCAAAGCTATATCAGATATACTTGTAACATTAGGTGATAGTTTAACGATTAGTGTCTTCTTATAAGCCTCACGTACAGCGCGTACCACACTTGCAGCACCTTCTGTAGTTACTCCAAATGCCATACCTCCTTGACGTACATTAGGACAGCTAATATTAAGTTCAATAGCAGGAATTTTCTCAAGTTCATTTATTCGTGCGGCACACTCTGCATAATCCTCAGGACAAGAACCAGATACATTAACAATCATATTAGTTTTTATATCCTTAATTTCCGGATAAATATGATTGCAGAAATAATCCACTCCCTTATTCTGGAGTCCTACACAATTCAACATTCCACTAGCTGTCTCAACCATCCTTGGATAGTCGTTTCCTTCACGTGGCTTAAGAGTTGTTCCCTTAACAATAATACCACCAATATCTTCGAGATTGACAAAATCAGCAAACTCTAAACCATATCCGAAAGTTCCAGAAGCTGTCATCACAGGATTCTTCATTTGAAGACCTGATATATTTGTTCTTAAATCTGCCATTTACATATTATTTTTTTGCAGAAATGAATAAAAGGATGATTTCAAAATATGCTCACATCATTTTTTCAATTCTACCAAATGAAAACTTATAACCCTACAAATCCCAAGTTAACTGATCTGTTGAAAAAACAGGTCCTTCCTTACATACACATACGTTTCCCTTAACAGTTTTCTCTACACAACAAAGGCAAGCACCTAATCCACAAGCCATCATATTCTCAAGACTCACCTCACAAGGAATATTCTTAGCCTTTGCATATCGCGCAACACTCACCATCATTGGTTTAGGACCACATACTGATATTCTATCAAAAATTTCCTTATCTAAAATTGAATGTTGAGTCACAAACCCCTTCTCACCTTCACTTCCATCCTCTGTCGTTACATATACAGGAGCTATAGCCTTAAACATATCCTGTTCTAACAAATCTACCTTTGAACGAGCACCTAGAAGGAAGACAGGACAAGCACCAGCTTCCTTAAGCATCTTACCATAATTAAGAAGCGGAGCAACACCTACTCCTCCTCCTACAAGCAACACCTTTTCTTCAGATTTTTGAACTGGTGAAAAACCATTACCAAGCGGAAAAACAATATTAAGTTTGTCTCCAACCTTTAGTTCTGCCAACTTGTGAGTACCGTCACCTACAGTTTGTATAAGAAGCCAAAGCTGATTTTTATCCCTATCTACATAATTGATAGATATTGGTCGGCGCAAAAAAGTATTCTGACTTCCCTCTACCTTAAC
Organism: Bacteroidaceae bacterium; assembly: GCA_024695315.1. Lineage (GTDB taxonomy): Bacteria > Bacteroidota > Bacteroidia > Bacteroidales > Bacteroidaceae > Minthosoma. The sequence continues at coordinate 7,308 of JAILIJ010000130.1, read as the reverse complement.
CTCAACAAACTGTCCAGGTAGCATCTCTGGTAAAGTTTCGTTATCCGTCAATTTAAGAAGTACATATCGCTTATGAGGGTATTCTACCTCAGCTACTGTTAAGTCTTTTACGAATTTCTTCATATAATGTTTTATTACTAATATAATTTACACATTCATCAAAGGCCCCAAGCAGAAGGATTACATTCCTTCTCAACCTTCTTCTCTATATCATCATCTAAATTAGGGAAAAAATCTATACCTGTAATCTTCTCAACCTTGTCAACACTTACACAATATTCCCTCATATCTTTGGTAGCATCTTCATTTGGATAAATGAACCCAATAGCCTTAGGTTTACTTTCCATCATTAAAATAACCTTAAAAAAACGATCAGGAACAGCAATCTTAATATTCTTTCTCTTACCTATCGTCTTTGGATTATTAGAATCATATATTGGACCACATACAATAAATAGATCAGAATAATCACGTACCCATTCACGACAAAGAATCTCAAGTTCATTCCAACCTCCAGAATTCAAATCATGATTTTGAGGACACACATTTGACATCATAAAAGTTTGATCCATAGCTTCCTGATCATTCTTATTATCTCCAGCAGGACACATATGTCCTCTATCATACCCAGAACCATTATAATCATAAGTTTCAACCTTTGAAGATGAATTCAAGGCATCATCTCCTTCAAAAACATCTTTTCTTCTAGCCTTACCTTTAATACGCGCTTTTGTCAGATGCCAAGCTACATAATTAGGATTTTTATATCTCATATTATATGATATAATATATTGATTTTTGAAAAGAATAATTTCGTTTTGAGTTGTCAAAGGACCTGGCTGTTCCAAATTCTCATAAGGAATACGTGAAAGTCCATGTTCTTCCATTTTCTCATCTTCAACATAATCCGCAACACGAGAGTCTACATCATTTTTATTATCAAATTCAAACTCTTCTTCCACGAATTTGTCTTCCTCAACAGAATCAACAGTCTGTCCAAAAACTTTCGATTTGCCATTTCCTTTTCCACCATCACACGATACGAAAATACAAGTCGAAAATAACAACATTGAAATAAAAAAAGTCCTCATATATTAATAAAAAATATTAATTTCTTTTTACAGTAAAATAAAATACACTATCTTTGCATTCGCAAATTTGAAAACAAATACAAAAGTTTCAAATTATTGCCGAATTGGCTCAGTTGGTAGAGCAACGCATTCGTAATGCGTGGGTCAGGGGTTCGAGTCCCCTATTCGGCTCAAAAGGAGTAATCCTTTTTTTACTCTGCAAAGCTACAACAAAAAATCGACATCAACAATATGTTTGATGTCGATTTTCTCTTTTAATCTATAACAGTAAAACGCGCAAATTTCAATAAAAGTTGCTTCTTTCCTAAATTATTAAAATTTATTGTTGCTTTAACATTATCTCCAGTTCCTTCTATAGCCATCACTACCCCAATTCCAAAGCGCTGGTGTTCAATATGCTTACCAACCGATATTTTCCCCACCTCATTAGGAGACTTAGAAACAGTTGTCGAAACGTTTTCATTCGTAACTTTAGACACATTTCTTATAGAGGAAGAAGGCTGTACTAACTTTGACTTTGAAGAAGTAACATGTGGTGTAAAAGACCTCGGCTTTTGGGAATTTATTTTAGAATTGGACGTATAGGATTGTTCCTCCACACGATTCATAAAATATTCCAGTTCATCGATTTTTGCACGCCTCTTTGCCCAAGGTAACTCCACCTCGTCATCTTCTCTTAAATATCGTGCAGTTCCTACACCTGATTTCTCATCAAGAAATTTAGAATCAATATCGCGTATGAAACGTGAACACGTTCCAAATTCCATCTTGCCATAATGATAACGACTTTTGGCATAAGATAAGAAACAATGGCGTTCTGCACGTGTTATTGCAACATAAAAAAGTCTACGCTCTTCCTCCATTTCTCGGGGAGTACGCGCCATCTGACTTGGAAACAATCCTTCCTCCATTCCAACAATAAAAACCGTAGGAAACTCCAATCCCTTTGCAGAATGAATGGTCATCATTGTAACCTTGTCAGTATTATCTCCATTATCAGAATCTAGATCTGAAATAAGTGATACTTCTGACAAATAATCTGATATTGTTATGTTTTGATTATCCTCCTCAAGTCTCGTCTCGCAAAAGTCATGCATACCATTTATAAGTTCCGTTATATTCTCTTGACGAGAAAGATTCTCCGGTGTCTTATCTTGGTATATATCAGCTAATATACCACATTCCTGAACCACAGAACGCCCTACTTCTTCAGCATTTGCAGTTTTGGAAAGTTCAATAAAATGAGATATTAAAGCATGAAACATACCAATCTTGGTAGCTGTAGCTTTAGTTACAGGCAAATTATATCGCTCAGGCTCACCAACTACAGACCATAAACTTACACCATTTTCTGTTGCACAATCAATAATCTTTTGGATAGTCGTACTACCAATTCCACGTGCAGGATAATTGATAACTCGTTTCAAAGCTTCCTCATCATTCGGGTTCATAGTTAGACGAAGATAAGAAATGACGTCTTTCACCTCCTTACGCTGATAAAAAGATAGGCCACCATAAATCTTGTAAGGCATACCAGACTTTCGTAAAGCCTCTTCAAATACACGACTCTGCGCATTAGTACGATATAGTATAGCAAAATCAGAATACGAAGCTCCTTCCTTTCTTCTCAACTGTCCTATCTGGCGTATAACAACCTGTCCCTCTTCGATATCAGAATAAGCCTCAGTAACCTTTATAAGTTCTCCACGCTCATTCTCACTAAAAACATCCTTTTGGATTTGAGCACGATTCTTGCGTATAAGACTATTTGCAGCCTCTACAATTACCTGTGTAGAACGATAATTTTGTTCTAGCTTAAATAACTTACTATCCTTGTATAAATCTTTAAAAGTTAAAATATTATCGATATTTGCTCCACGAAAACTGTAGATACTTTGAGCATCATCTCCTACTACGCATACATGTTGACGTTCCTTTGTAAGCTGCCATACAATCTGATGTTGTGCAAAGTTCGTATCCTGATACTCATCCACAAGAACATACTTGAAACGCTCTACATACTTACGACGAATATCCTCATTTTTACTAAATAGCAAATACGTATATAGCAGAATATCGTCAAAGTCCATAGCATCAGATGTAGAACATCTCTTACTATAACGCATGTATATATCTCCAATTGCTGGCATCTTAGCACGCATATCAGCCTCCTTAAAAGCTCCATTCTTCACGTATTCATCTGCAGTAAGCAAGCTGTTTTTTGCATTACTGATCTGCCCAAGGACTGCTGCAGGCTTATAAGTCTTATCTTCAAGTCCCATTTGCTTAATAATATCCTTAAGTAGACTTTTACTATCAGCCGTATCATAAATTGTAAAATTGGCCGAAAACCCGATGGATTCGTGTTCAGCTCTAAGAATTCTAAGAAAAATGGAGTGAAATGTCCCCATCCACAAACGGCGTGTAACAATTACATCATCAAGGATTTTAGCAATACGTTCCTTCATTTCATTGGCAGCCTTATTGGTAAATGTCAAAGCTAGTATTTCATGCGGTAAATATCCCTTTTCATCCAAAAGATAGGATATTTTATGAGTAAGCACACGAGTCTTGCCAGAACCAGCCCCAGCAATAACCAATGATGGTCCATCGCAATATTCTACCGCAGCCTTCTGAGCTGGGTTGAAAGATTCCATAATAAATGCCATATATTATTACTAATCTTTTGTTAAAGGAATACGCTTTGGCAACTTCACATATTTACGATTCTGGATACCTTTTATCCCTGCACCATCTATCTGTTGGAGTTCAATTCCACCTTCTGTAAGGGTTATCTCTATATCTTGCGCAGCATCACCCTTCTCGCACATAGCACGTACAATAGCCTTCTTGTCATCAACAGACTTTACCTTCAGGATAATCCAAGAACTATTGATTCGTCCTTGCAAAAATCCATAGCAACTGTCAAGTTCCAAACCTGGCACAGGAATATTATCATCTTCTAGATTCAACTTCATTCTAAGCTGAAGATCCCCATTGTGATATTCCCCTTTGAAGGCTTTTTGACCAAATGCATAACACGAACTAAGTGCAAGCATAAACAAAAACAAAGTTTTCTTCATATTACAAATTATATTTTAAGGCAAATATATAATAAAATTCCCGAAAACAAACGGAAATCTTATGTTTTTTTTGTTATTTCGCAGAAATAATGAAAATGACTTTTTATAGCACATGACTAAATTCAAAATTTTAGCACTAGACCTCGACGGTACACTAACAAAAAACGACAAGACGATTTCTCAACACACAAAAGAAGTCCTCTTACGCGCACAGATAGCTGGTACGCGAATCGTACTTGCATCAGGACGTCCTGTACAAGGTATGTCAAATATTGCCAAAAAACTACAACTTCAAAAATTCGGTGGATATATTTTAGCTTATAATGGCGGAAAAATAGTGGAGTGTTCTACAAAAAAAGAACTTTTATCAGTAAATATACCTGATGAAATCAAACCATACATTTATAATATGACAAAAGCTAGCGGAATGGAAATACTCACATATTACAACGGATGCGTCATATCTGAGGATCCAAGCAATAAATATGTGCAACACGCATCAAGTAATAATGCAATGCCAATCCTAAAGGTTGACAATTTCTTCACACATACCAAAGAGTTAAATTTAAATAAATGTCTTATTGTAGGTGAACCGCAACCATTACACGAATTAGAATTAACAATTTCCCATAACACAGAAGGACGATTGAATGTCTTTCGTTCTGAACCTTTCTTCTTGGAACTCGTACCTCCCAGCATAGACAAAGCACAAAGCCTAGCTTTTCTCCTTGAAAAGATTAACATGAAACGTGAAGATCTCATGGCATGTGGAGACGGTTTCAACGATCAATCCATGATAAAATATGCAGGAATGGGCGTTGCTATGGAAAATGCTCAAGAAACAGTAAAGAATGTCGCCGACTTTGTTACATCAAGTAACGAACAAGATGGTGTAGCCAAAGCTGTAGAAAAATTTATTCTCGAAAATAATTGAGAAATATTAAGTGTAAATACAACATTTTTTACATATAAAGTGCCATATTTCTTAGCAAAAGCAGAATATTTTCAATTTATAGCAAAAAAAAAGCTAAAACATTTTGTCAGTATTGGCAAAAGTCATACCTTTGCACTCGCTAAACGAAAGCAACACCTTTTATGGTTCTTTAGAATAGCAAAAATACTGGTGCGTTAGTTCAGTAGGTTAGAATACATGCCTGTCACGCATGGGGTCACGAGTTCGAGTCTCGTACGCACCGCTAAAAAGAGAGTTTGTTCAGTCTCTCAAATACATAAAAATTGAATATTGGTGCGTTAGTTCAGTAGGTTAGAATACATGCCTGTCACGCATGGGGTCACGAGTTCGAGTCTCGTACGCACCGCTAAAGTACGAATCAAGAAAAATCTTGGTTCGTTTTTTTATTTCCCCACTTCTCTAAAAAATTCACAATCATTTTATAAATATAAACAAAAGACAAAACTTGAATTATAAATTATTTATCCTATCTTTGCACGTATAATTAAAAATCACATAAAATGAGCAGTACTATTTGTGCAATCTCAACCGCTAAAGGTGGTGCCATCGGAATAATTCGCATCTCCGGCCCCAAAGCCATTGATGCTGTCGACAAAATATTTGAAGGACGTCAATCACTCAAAGATACCAAACCATTTACGGTACACTTTGGAAACATCGTTGAAACAACATCTGACAAAGAAAAGAAAATGATCGATGAAGTTCTTGTAACCGTCTTTCATGCTCCCCACTCATATACCGGCGAAGATTCCGTTGAAATATCCTGCCATGGCTCCTCATTCATATTAGATAAAGCCATAAGTCTACTCATGGAAAACGGATGTGAGATGGCTAAACCCGGAGAATACACACAAAGAGCATTCCTAAACGGCAAGATGGACCTAAGCCAAGCCGAAGCCGTAGCCGACCTCATAGCATCCCAAAATGAGGCCATGCATCGAATCGCCATGAACCAAATGAGAGGTGCATTCAGTAAACGTCTATCAGAACTACGACACGAGCTTCTTGAAATGACTTCCCTTCTAGAATTGGAACTCGATTTCAGCGAAGAAGACGTACAATTTGCAGATCGTGAAAAACTCATAAATATAGCAACAGAAATAGAAGACGAGATAAGCCATCTCGTCGATTCTTTCGCCACAGGCAACGCCATAAAAAACGGAATACCTGTTGCGATCATCGGCGCTCCAAATGTAGGTAAGAGTACCCTACTTAACCAGTTACTTCATGACGATCGAGCTATAGTATCTGATATACAAGGTACTACACGTGATATTATCGAAGACACAATAACTATAAATGGCCATCTATTTAGATTCATTGACACAGCCGGCATACGTCACACTTCCGACACCATCGAACAAATGGGAATAGAACGTTCGCTAAAGGCCGCCGAAAAAGCTCAAATCATCATTCTCATGACAGAACCAGGAATACCATTTCCGAAAATCGTCATACGAGAAGATCAACATATAATCGAAGTCATCAATAAATCCGAAGAATTTCAGGCCCTAACTGGGCAAGGATTGGACTGGCTAGAACGCGAATTACTAAATTGTATACCCTCCAATTCTAACGACGATATCCTTGTAACAAACCTTCGTCACAAACAAGCCCTAAGTCACGCCCTTGAAGCCATCCAACGTGCTAAACAAAGTTTAGAATACCAAATGAGTGGCGATATAATTAGCGAAGACTTACGCCAATGCCTTTCCCACCTGGCTGAAATCGTTGGGGAAATTTCTACAGACGAGGTTCTTGGAAATATATTCAGTAAATTCTGCGTGGGAAAGTAGATTCTGCGTGGGTAATTGACTTATAACCAATTGATATACAATTGGTTATAAGTATTCGTTAAAGTATTTTAACAAGTAGAACAAAATTCGTATATGCTTAATTATCAAGTACTTATGCATTTTTAAAATTGTCTGTTGTCACTTTCCATGGCTATAAATGAAGAAAACACCGTAAAATATCTGAGACTCATTTTGAGGGTTGTTTACACCCCATTTTTATAGATGTTTGCAGCTTCTATAATCTTATTATATCTAAACATATTTTAACGAATATGCGTTAATAAACCAAAAGCCCGTGCCATTCTTTCGTGACACGGACGTTTCGTTTCTTACAATCCTTTTACCCAAGTCTCTAATTCCTGTTT
>JAILIJ010000123.1 GCA_024695315.1 Bacteroidaceae bacterium | reverse complement strand
TGTCGAAACGTAGGTTCCCAATCAAAAGCAACCGGCATGCGTGTCTGAACAGCAAACATGATTACAATAAAGAATACAAACAAAAGGATAATTTTCACATTTGACTTCATGCCTCAATTCCTCCTTTCTCGACGTTTATTGTATTATTAACATTCTCTGTTACATTTTGAACCTCTTCATTAGTTTTCCTCAATTCTTCTGTAGCAGCAGAAGCCTTTACACTTGATATTGATTTCACAATATTCCTACTAAGACTGTCCATGACCTCAGTATCCTCAAAATTAGCCGCATATCCTCCATATCTCACACGAAGAAATAGATTTGTGAATTTTCGAAAATCATTAGTACGATACTCCCTCGTATATTGGGTTGGAGTCTTATATAGTCTCCATTTTATAATTTCCCTATCGTTTAGCAAACGAAGCGTCTGAAGGTACACAAGTCGTACGACCTCATTATAATCGCCACCATTACGTGCTTTATTTAGCAAGGATTCAAAATCCACACCATAAATAGAGTCCACCCCTGTTTCATAATCAAACTTATCATCATGAACCTTTTTATCAAATAACTCCGGATGATTTCTTATGTATATAATAATTGCTGTCACAATTATTGCTAAAACAATAAACACGACAATCCATTCGCCATAGTCTTTCAAAATTTTATATTCTGAGCCTACATCAAAAAAATCATCAAGCCATTTTTCTATTATATCCCATAAACTAGTCGATTCTTTCTTGATAAGTTCTCGAGAATAGTCAAAATCATCATTAGATGCCAAATCATCTAGCATCTTCGAATCCATATAAAGAGTATCAACGGGATGCTTCATGCCAAATTATAGGTTTTCGAAATTATCAATTTCATCTTTATCTTCTATAATTCCCTTTGGAGAATCCAAAGAGTTATCAGACATCTTCTCAAAGTTTTCTATATCAGAAACAACTGATACATGTTCCAAATGCTCAACAGCATAGCCATAATGATATATAGCTGCATAGGAAGATATAATTGCTATAAAATGATATACAAAAATGAACAAGATTCCAAACAGATACATTCCAAAATTAGCACACACGAGCTCCCAAGACTTAGTTTCTTCATAACGTGTTAAACTTAAAATATCAACAACAATACATATCACATATGGAATCAAAGTTATCACGGTAACAAAAGATATAATAATATAGACGATAAAATATATTCCTAACAAAGAAAGATATGTTCTATATCCAAGGGAAAAGGCTCTTTTTAGAGATGAAAAAATTCCGCGATTTTCAAGAAAGTAAACCGTCGGCAATAAAACTATTGGAATAATGGCAAATGAAATAGGATACTGAATAAGTAGAACTCCAGAAGACAATCCAGAAAATGTCATTAACGACATAGATAAATAAATTGCCATCTCCAATACATATACCAATAGAAGGAAGAAAAATAAGCGTGTTCCTTTCTTAATACAACCTTTTAGATAAGGGAGAAATTCCTTTATCTTCATATTTCGTGATCCATCTGGATTTTCATCGTAGGCTTTATAAAGACCAAATGTGATAGAAAAAACCATAATAGTACTCAAAATTAAGAGTAGCAAAAGCAGAAATACATACACAGCGTCCATTACACCAAAATCATTTATAACAGAAACACGATTTATAATAGTATTGATGAATGTCGCCTCAATTACACAAATAGGTAGAATAAAACATGCAAGAATCTTTAACAATACACGATAATGAATCTTGACAAAATCCATTGCTGCATTAAATCTTTCTCCAAATGTACGGTCAACATATAATTCAATTTTCTTTTGTGACAAACTTTCCATAACGTTTTCTTTATATATTGTTTTCTATTTTATTTTTCTTATTCTTCTTATATGGCAATACGATAAAATATAAGATAATAAATACGGCAGAAAGAATGATAAGCCCAAGTCGGAAAAACAAAGGCGCGTCTGTATGACGAGTTAAAAAACTCTCTATAAATCCAGCAACTATAAAGATTGGAACAGTCCCTACCACTATCATAAGTCCCCTCTTTGCACCTCGACGGAAGGATTCAATACGCGAGTAAGTCTTAGGGAAAAGTAAGCCTGAACCAAGAGCAAGCCCCGCAGCACCAGCTATTATTATAGCCGATAACTCGAGTGTTCCATGAAGCATGATTGCAAGTACAGAATCGACTAGGAGTTCATGCTGAAAGAAAAATGTCAAGAAACACCCAACCATAATGCCATTATAGAACAAAAGCATAGCTGTTGAAATACATGTGAACAGTCCAGAAACGAAGGCATAAAAAGATACCATTATATTATTTGTGGTTATTCTTAAAAACATCATACCTTCATCTGACGTACCATACACTCCCATAGGATTTCCCTCTTCTATATTTTCAAGTGTCATATCCACGTATCCATTTCCCAAAATAATTCTACAAAAATCAGGATCTGCCAACTGTGAAATCACTCCTATGAAAATAGACATTATAAATATAAAAAAGGAGCATAATAAAGTTTTCCTTTCGCTATATATGGTTAGTGGCACCTCATCAGACCAAAAGGTCAAAATACGGTTCCACTTCTCACGTTTATTCTTATAAATATGATTGTGAATGGCGGAAGAAAGATTATTCAGATATAGAGTAATTCTTGAATCAGGATAATGTGTTTGAGCAAAAGCCAAATCTGTTGTAATGCCAGAATACACTTCAGCTATAACGTCAGGAGATGTATCTTTGATATGCTCAATAATATTCTCAGTTTCTTTCCAACGCTCTATATTGTCTCGTATAAAATTTATCTCTTTCATGGATTAATAAATAACACAAAATATTTGCAATATTATGATTTATAAGTGAAGTTGTATAAATTATGTAAATAAGTTAAAAAATTATTGGCAAAGTTATGAAATAATGTTTAATTTTGCAAAGAAAAAAAGAACAATATTTCATAATTATTAATTCACTTATCAAATATGCCCGTATCAAATATCACCACAGATCAATTTGTACAGATTCAGCAGACTCCTGCCGGCTTACCAAGCCGAATCGGAGCCGCATTAATAGACTATACAATTGTAATCATATATTTTTACTTATTTTATTGGATAAACTATTACAGCGTAAAAAATTCTTATCACACCCTTTCTGAGTATTTCATATTTATCTATTTTATGATAGGTGCTTTCTATCAATTCTTTTTTGAGACATTCAACAAAGGAAGAACCATAGGAAAGATAGTTTTTAAAATACGTGTAGTAAACAAAGACGGCTCTACACCTACAATAGGCTCTTTATTCATGCGTCATATCTTGAGAATTGTTGACTACGGAGTATCAGGAATTGGGATTTTCATTATCCTATTTTCAAAAAACAATCAAAGAATTGGAGACTTTGCAGCAGCTACCATGGTTATCCATGAAGGCAGTTATAAGCAATTACGTATCACACTTGACGAATTCGCTTATGCCAGCAAGGACTATACGCCAGTTTACCCCGAAGCTCGCAATTTATCATTAGGCCAGGCTGAACTAATCAGAAGACTCCTCTCCACATATAAAACAAATCAGCCTAAGACAACGACAAAGAATGCAGAAACAATAAAGCAGATGGACATCCTTACTGGAAAGATTTGTAATATGCTCAATATAGAAAAATCCAGCAAAGACTCTTCTTTCGATTTTCTTACAACCATACTCCACGACTATCAGCATATTGCTATGGAGCTTATTTAGAAGATAAATATACATAGTACCATGTGGATGGTACTCCTGTACTCCTGTAAGGCTTGTTTTTTTGACAGTTTTATGCGAAAATATATTCACCTATAAAAATACTTAACATACTAAAAATCCCTCTCCATCAAGAAGACGGAGAGGGATTTTTTATGTATTACGGAAAATTAAGCCTTTAATTTTGCTATGCTTTCAGTTAAAGCAGCAATCTTTGTTTCGGCATCAGTCTGTTTTTTCTTCTCAAGTTCAACAACCTGAGCAGGAGCATTAGCCACGAAACGCTCATTAGAAAGTTTCTTCTGAACTCCAATGAGGAATCCCTGAAGATGTTTGAGTTGAGCTTCCATCTTAGCTATTTCAGCCTCAACATCAATAAGATTTCCGAGTGGTACAGCAAATTCTGTTGTGCCAACCATGAATGCACTTGCTGTTTCGTCCTTGGCAGCAACCTTAGTCATCTCAGATAGATTAGCCATCTTAGAAGTTACTTCAGCAAGAGCTGGTACAGGGTTCTCACCCACAATCTGAAGAGCAAGCTTCTCCTTTGGAGCGATATTCTTCTGGTTACGTACGGCACGAACTCCAGCAACAATCTGCTTCATAGTCTCAACATCAGCAATAATCTTAGCGTCAGCCTCAGATGGAGCGTCAATCTTTAGAGGATCAATCATGATAGATTCACCATCCTTACGCTCTGCAATATGTTGATAAAGTTCTTCTGTGATGAATGGCATGAATGGGTGGATAATCTTCATGAGTGTCTCAAAGAACTTTAATGTGCTATTAAGAGTGGCGCCATCAATAGGAGCCTGATATGCAGGTTTAATCATTTCAAGATACCATCCTGAGAACTCATCTGTAAAGAGTTTGAATACAGCCATGAGTGCCTCATTAAGGCGATACTTGCTGTATAGATCGTTAATTTCGAGAACTGTAGCCTTAATCTTAGCATCAAACCATTCTATAGCTTTCTTATTTGCCTCTGGTTGCTCAATATCAGCCTTATCCCATCCAGAAACAAGACGGAAGGCATTCCAAATCTTATTACAGAAAGCAGCGCCCTGCTGACACAAGCTTTCGTCAAACAGGATATCATTACCTGCAGGAGCAGAAAGAAGCATACCCATACGTACTCCGTCAGCACCATACTTCTCGATAAGGCCTATTGGGTCTGGTGAGTTACCGAGAGACTTACTCATTTTACGTCCGAGCTTATCACGAACGATACCTGTGAAATATACGTTACGGAAAGGAACATCCTTCATATATTCCTCACCAGCCATAATCATACGTGCTACCCAGAAGAAAATGATATCTGGACCAGTTACGAGGTCTGCAGTTGGATAATAGTAATTTATCTCTTCGTTGCCAGGATTATTGATTCCATCGAAGAGAGAAACAGGCCAAAGCCATGAAGAGAACCATGTGTCGAGAGCGTCCTCATCACGAACAAGCATATCTGCTGTGATATTGTCGCCATACTTAGCCTTTGCCTTAGCAAGGGCATCCTCAGGTGTGAGGGCAACAACAAACTTCTCGTTCTCGTCATCCTGTACACTTCCGTCATTCACGAAATATGCAGGGATGCGATGTCCCCACCAAAGCTGACGAGAGATACACCAATCCTGAATATTCTCAAGCCAGTTGCGATATGTTGTCACGTACTTAGTTGGGTAGAACTTAATCTTACCCTCAAGTACTGGTGGAAGAGCGATATCTGCAAAATGCTTCATAGAGAGGAACCATTGCTTACAGAGACGAGGCTCAACGGCAGTATCCTGATTACGCTCAGAATAACCTACCTTGTTCTCATAGTCCTCAATCTTCTCCATGAGACCTGCTTTCTGAAGGTCTATAGCTATCTGCTTACGGACATCCATACGGTCCTGTCCTACATACATGCCTGCTGCCTCAGATATTGTTCCGTCAGGATTGAAGATATCTATTGTCTCGAGGTTATGAGTCTTACCAAGAGCATAGTCATTTACATCGTGAGCTGGAGTAACCTTCAAACATCCTGTACCGAACTCGATATCTACGTAACGGTCTTCGATAACAGGAATTACACGACCTACGAGTGGCACAATAACCTTGTGGCCACGAAGCCATTGGTTCTTAACGTCCTTAGGGTTGATACACATGGCTGTATCACCCATGATAGTCTCTGGACGTGTAGTTGCTACTACCGCATAATACTTGCCATCAGCATCCTTATGGATAACCTCACCCTCTTCACCTGTTGGCTTAACAGGATTAACATCTGCATCTGCAACATAGTATCTGAGGTTGTACAGCTTTGACTTCTCATCACGATAGATAACCTCCTCTGTTGAAAGAACTGTCTGAGCCTTTGGATCCCAGTTCACCATACG
>JAILIJ010000121.1 GCA_024695315.1 Bacteroidaceae bacterium | reverse complement strand
TGGTTCTAATTCAAGCACTACTTATAGCAAGGGTGTGGAGACAACTAAGACTTCTACAACAACTGTCGAGGAACATTCAAATTCTAACAACACTAATGTGATGTATCTGGGTGTCGATGTAAAAACTCAGGCAGGTATTGGCGTTGCTGTCATTACAGAATTGTCATCTGTGATGAACATGACTATTGGTGGTGAATTAAATGAATCTTTCTCTGGTACTAACACAAAGACTACAACTGTGTCTACAACTGAGGAGTTTGCAACAAGCGATAGTCATGACTTTGTTGGTGCAAATGGCGATGTTTTCATCGGTTCTGCTAAAAACCTCATCTTTGGTGCTTGTCACCAGGTATTACCAGTCTTAGGTGAGGATGGCAAGTATAAGATTGCTATGCAGGATGCAATCTCTACTGGTGAGGAATATACTACATCTTTCAGCTATACTGCTAATTATGTCGAGAATGTTCTCATTCCTAATTTTATAAAACTTAGAAATTCCCTTCTCACATATAATGCAAACATAGATAAGGTTAGTCGTCCAAAGAAAGGTGAAAGTCCAATATATGTAACTACTTTGAAAGAGACTGATAGTAATTATGGCTCTGACAATGACGATGAGACTGTATGGGGTAAGAAAGCAATGCCTATCAGTGGACAGAACATAGCTAAATCTGGTAAATATTCTGGTCCTTCTTATACTATGATTTTGCCTGCTGGCTGGAAGAATGAGAACTATCAGGATATGGTTAAGTACTATAATGACCAGATTGCAAGATGGAAAAAGACACTTGCCGACAATGAGGAGGCTAAGGTTACTGCAATTAAGAATAGGTCTAAGTATCTTGTAGATAACCATTCTATCGATGCTGGTTCTAGAATGACATTTACTCACGAGGAGACTACTACTGAGGCTTATACAACTAATACTGTTTTTGAAGCAAATGTTATTCTTGGTTTGGAAACTGGTTTCACAACAAATGGAGCTGGTGTTGGAGTTACATTTACTGAGAATGCAGGCATTACTACTACATGGAATAATGAGAATAGTGATACACATAAGACTTCAATAAGCTATACGCTTGCTGAGGATGGTGATGACGATTATCTTTCTGTAGATGTATTCAACGCTCCTGACGGTTTTGGTCCTATCTTCTATACACGTGCAGGTGCTACTTCTGATCCTTATGAGGATGAGGTTCTGACAAAGTATTATAAGCCAGGTTCTGTTATCCAGGAGAAGACTCTTCAGATAGAAAAACCAGAAATCGAAGTTTTGAACCAAGAGATTACAGGTGTGCCTGCTGGTAAGGATGCTGTGTTCCAGATTGCTCTACGCAATAATTCTGACACTAAGGAGGATTGTTACTTCGGACTTTGGGTTGAGGATGCTTCTAACCCAAATGGTGCTCAGGTATTCATGGATGGTTTGAATATCACTAAGGGCGTGGAGATTCTCGTTCCTTTTGGAGAGACAATAAAGACTCTCGTTTTGCGTCAGACAAATACAGACGTTCTCGATTATAAGAATATCGATCTTTGTCTCTATTCGACTTCTCAGCCTGATGATACTGGCACATTCCCAGGTATTTACTCTAATTCAAAGGTTTCAGTTAGTTTCCAACCAACTTGTTCAGACATAACTATGGAGGCTAACACTAATGTGGTGAACACAGAAACAACAGGACCTGTTATCCTGTCTGTGTCAAACTATAATAGAAACTTGAAGTCCCTCAAGGGTGTTCGCATCCAGTATAAGGGTATAAATGATGCTAATTTTGTTACTCTTCAGGAGTACACAACTGATTCTACATTGCTTAAGAAGAATAAGAACCTCAAGATTCTCCCTGTACTTACAGGTACTTCTAAGCTTACATATAGTGTAGATTTGAATAGTAGCAATTATTCTGACCAGACTTATGTCTTCCGTGCTATTACAGTTTGCCAGATTAATGGGGTAGAACTGAATAACGAGAGTGAGGAGATTGAAATCGTTCGTGATATGAGTGCTCCGCAACTTATTGCTTCACCAACTCCAACTTCAGGTGTTCTAGGTTCTGGTGACGATATATCTATAACTTTCAATGAAGATATTCGTGGTTCTATTCTTGGTGAACTTGAAAACTTCAAAGTCGTAGGTGTAAAGAACGAAAGCAAAGTTCTGCACGATGTTGCTCTTAGCTTGTCTGGTGCAGAATCTGCAAAGACAGAAGCAACAGTTGATTTGGCAGAGAAGGCTTTCTCAATAAACATGTGGCTTAACTATTCTGCTGATGGTAAGATATTCCAGCATGGAACTTCTGTTAATAACTTCACTGCTGCAATAGAAAAGGGAAAACTTGCTGTTACAGTAGGTGGCAAGAAGGTAACTTCTTCTGCTTCTTTGCCTAAGAATAAGTGGTTATATCTTTCTATAAGTTATGACAATTCAGAAAGCAATCCTGTTATCTATGCTGGATATGCTCAGGATGCAAGTAGTGTGTCACTTATAAATGGTAAGGAAATCCCTGAATATTCAGGTAACGGTCCTATATCACTTGGTGGTAACGGATTTACTGCAAAGTTGCACGAGTTGTCACTCTGGAATACAGCACGTACTCTCACGGATGCTCAGGCTGATATGTACAATACGAAGAACCAGTACACAAAGGATATCATTGGTTATTGGCGATTTAATGAGGGATATGGTGAGATGGCTGTTGACCGTTCACGCAGTCGTAATATCACTCTGCCAAGCAAAAATTCTTGGTGGATAAATGGTAAGAACTATTCTCTCTCTCTTGATGGCAAGACAGCAGCTGATATCAATATAACAGCTCTTAATACTCTTGCTTCTGATAGCTATATGATAGAAGGTTGGTTCCGTGTTGATCCTACTCAGAAGACAGCTGGTTCTATTATGAGCATGGGTGAAAAGGAACTTGAAGTATGTGTTAATACTTCTGGAAATCTTGAACTCGTTGCTAATGGTTCTACAACAAAAGTTTACGCTAATGATGTACGTGATGGCGAATGGCATCATCTTGCTCTTAATGTAGTTAAGAGTACAAGCGGTTCTGCTATTGTATATGTTGATGGAAAGGCAAGCAAGCAATTTGCGGCTTCTTCAATCCCTGCTATATCAGGAAGTGTGATTACACTTGGTGCTCATCGTACTACGTCAACTGGCGTGTCTACTTATGAGAGATTCCTTAAGGGTAATGTTGATGAGGTTCGTATATGGAAGGCTCGACGTACGGCTGATGTGATATATGACTATATGCATTCACGTGTGGATTCAAGTTATACTGGTCTCGTAGCTTATTATCCTATGGAAGTGGTCAAGGTAGACGATAATAATCAGGCTGTAACTAGTGGCTCTCCTTTAGATATGGTGACTTGCAAAACAAATCTTACAGTTCGTAAGAATAAGGCTGGCACAACATCTACTGGAAAATATGTAGAAGAAAGCCCAGCTCTTACTCCTGCTCCAATACTTGACAATGTCGCATTTGGATTCGTTGCAAGTGAACGTAAGGTTTTGGTTAATCTTGAGGAGGAACCAAGTAAGATTGAGGAATGTACTGTTTATATCACAGTTAAGGACGTTAAAGACCTTTCTGGTAATGCTTCTGATCCTATCACATGGAGCGTTTATGTTAAGCAGAGTAATCTTAAGTGGAGTGAACCTGAAATCGCTCTTACAAAGCAAGGTACTAATGATGCTTCATTCTCTGTCAATATCGAAAATAATGGCGGAACATCTGAAAACTGGGTTGTCACAGGTATGCCTTCATGGCTCTCTGTAAGTGTAGAAAGTGGTACTCTCAAAGCATTGGGAACTCGTACTCTCAAGTTTGATGTCAATCCTGGTGTGCCTGTTGGAACATACGAAACAACAATTTATCTCGTAGGTTCGCAGAAGATTGAGGTTCCTTTGAATCTTACTCTTACAGTCGAAGGTAATATCCCTGAATGGATAGCTGAAGAGGATGAAATGACAATGAATGTTGTGGGACAGGTTGTAATAGATGGTGTATATAGTTCTGATCCTAAGGATATGATAGCTGCTTTCCGTGGCACTAAGTGTGTTGGCGTGGCAAGCCCTCAGTATTATCCTCGATATGACTCTTATATTGTCTTGATGACTGTCTATGGTAATAGCTCTGTCAACAATTCAGAACTTACATATAAGATTTACGATTCAAGCACAGGTGAGACTTATCCTTCTGTAAGTGCATCAAATGTTGCTGCTAATAAGTTCGTAGCAGATACTTGGGTTGGTACATTTGCTGACTGCACAGTATTCACTCCTAATAATAAGATTGAACAGAGCCTTGCTCTTGATCATTCTGGTTGGAAGTGGTTCTCATTCTATCTAACTCCAGACGAGAATAGAATAGAGAAGATATTCGACGATTCTGCTGACGCTATTCATCTTATTAAGAACGAGTCAAGCACATCAATCTATAGCTCTGGTAAGTGGGGTGGTAACCTCAAGTCATTTAACATGTCTGACATGTATAAGCTAAATGCTGATGAGGCTTATGATGAGACAGTTATTGGCACACCTGCAGATCCTTCAAAGGTTGCTGTGACACTTAATAAGGGATGGTCTTGGATTGGTTATCCTGCTACAGCTTCTAATTCTCTTGATGCAGCATTTGCTGATGCTTCACCTGCAGAGGGTGACCTTGTAAAGAACCAATCTGCATTCTCTATTTATACAGCAGGCGAGTGGGTTGGTACTCTTGAGGCTATGACTCCAGGAGAAGGATATAACTATTTCTCTAATGCTTCTCAGGCTAAGACATTCCACTTCGCTACTCCTGTGATGACAAATCGCAGAAATGTCAAGTCAATAGCTCTGTTAGATGATACTCAAATGACACTCAACTATGAAAGTAACATGACAATTATTGCTGTGATTATGGATGGTGATCAGATTGTCGAAGATGCTAATGTTTCTGTATATGCAGGCACAGAACTTCGTGGCTATTCCGCATCCCCTGCAGTTGATGACAAGTACTTCATTACTGTTGGTGGTAATAAGGATAAGGCTAACCTTTCATTTGTTGTAACAACTTCTGAAGGAGATATGATTCTTACAAATTCTGAGATGTATAATAGTGATGCACAACTTGGTTCACTTGAGAATCCATATATTCTTCAGCTTGGTAATGCTACCGCCATAAATGACATAGCTAATAATCTTGGAATAAAGATGATTCAACTTTACGATGGTAGCGGACGAATCATTAAGAGTAGAAAGAATCCAACTTCATTCTTTACTAAGAAAGATCTTGATAGCGAATCTGCTGGTGTATATTATCAGAAGATTATCTATAATAATAATCAGACAAATGTTGTGAAGATTATGAAATAATATCCAATTAACA
>JAILIJ010000029.1 GCA_024695315.1 Bacteroidaceae bacterium | reverse complement strand
TGGGAGCTGCTCACCAGGAGAATTTCATTTCTTATGACATAAAATGTAGCGAGAAAATGCAACTCTTCAAGAACTGCAAGAATGTGGTTCTCAATATGACAGATCAAACTATCAAGCATTGTGCAGCTGTCATACCACATGCTGTGAACCAATTTACATGGAAAGCAGCTGAGGATGATTGCAGTTTCATCGTTAGGAGCATAGAAAAAGAAGATAGGAAGGCTACGATAAAGTTCCAATACCGTGGAGAGATAGGGCAGTACACAATCAATTTTATTGATACTGCTGCAATAGAAAACTCTATAACATGTTTCGCAACGGTTTTGGCGATACGCGAGTATGTGGAACAGAATCCTGATTCTTCACGTTCTATAATCGCCCTTTCTATTGAAGAGCTTTGTAGACGTATGTCAAAACTTGAACCTGTGGCCATGCGTCTTGAGGTCAAGGATGGTATTCGTGGATGTACTCTTATAAATGACACGTATAACAGTGATGTACAGAGCCTTGATATTGCTCTCGACTTCATGTCACGACGTCCAGATAGGAATGGGCAGACACGAACTCTTATCCTTTCGGATATTCTTCAAAGTGGTGAATCGCCAAAGAGTCTGTATAGCCGTGTGGCACAGTTGGCAAAGAGTCGAGGCATAGATAAGGTCATTGGAGTTGGTAAGGAAATTAGCGGTTGTGGCGGTTATTTCCCTATGGAATTTCATTCTTTCAACAATACGGATGAGCTGATTATTAGCAGTTTGTTTGCTGAACTAAGAAACGAGTTTATCCTTATCAAGGGAGCACGCCAATTCCATTTTGATAGAATTTCGGATTTGCTCACGCTCAAGGTGCACCAGACGATTCTTGAGGTCAACTTGTCGGCTCTCAAGGAGAACGTAAACTATTATCGTTCGTTCATGAAGCCAGAGACGAAACTCGTCTGTATGGTTAAGGCGAGTGCGTATGGTGTGGGTTCGCTTGAGACAAGTAAGACGCTTCAGGATATGGGGGTTGATTATCTTGCTGTTGCCGTGGCAGACGAAGGCGCTGACCTGCGTAAGGCTGGTATAACAAGTAACATCATGATTATGAATCCGGAGATGACATCTTTCAAGATGCTCTTCGATTATAAGTTGGAGCCAGAAGTATATAGTTTCGAACTTCTTGAGGCTCTTATTCATGCTGCCGAGAAGGAGGGTATTACTAATTTCCCTATACATGTCAAGTTAGACACGGGAATGCACCGTTTGGGCTTCAATCCAGAAACGGACATGCCACATCTCATAGATAGGTTAAAGAGGCAGACGGCCCTTGTGCCTTGTTCGGTATTCAGCCATTTTGTGGGTAGTGACGAGGATTCTTTTGATGACTTTTCACGTAAGCAATTTGAACTTTTCGATAAGGGAAGTAAGGAGCTTCAGGCAGCATACGGACATAAGATTATACGCCATATCTGTAATTCGGCAGGTATAGAACATTTCCCTGAGTATCACCTTGACATGTGTCGTCTGGGACTTGGATTATATGGCATCAATTCACGCAATAATGAGGTCATACATAATGTGGCAACTCTAAAGACTACTATTCTTCAGATACGTGATGTGCCAGCTGGCGATTCTATTGGTTATAGCCGTAAGACTATTCTTAACCGCGATAGTAAGATTGCAGCTATACCTGTGGGTTATGCCGACGGACTCGACCGTCACCTTGGCAATAGAAAGTGCTATTGCCTGGTAAATGGACAGAAAGCTGAGTATGTGGGTAATATCTGCATGGATGTTTGTATGATTGATGTTACGGGCATAGATTGTAAAGTAGGCGATAAGGCAGTTATTTTTGGGGACGATTTGCCTGTCACTACTTTGAGCGATGTTATCGGTACAATACCGTATGAGGTGCTTACGGGCGTCTCTACGCGAGTGCAACGTGTTTACGTGCAAGAATAAATATATAGTCCCTCTCGAAGTTTATCTTCGAGGTGGATTAAAGTTTAGAGTTTTAAGGTTTGTGGGGAAAAGACTATTATTTGGCTTTGAATTCTCACAGAAACTTTATGGAACTCTTACCTTTAATCTTAAATTATAATACGCCAATGAGAAATATATTATCTATATTGTTTTTTGTCTTTTCGGTTTTCTGTTCTGCAAAGGAAAGGGTTACAGATTATGTGGATCCACGGATTGGTAGTATTGGGCTTGGACGTGTGTTCATCGGTCCAAGTTGTCCGTACGGTATGTGTAAGCCTGGACCTGACTGTGGTGTGGGGAATAACCCAGGATGGGCGGCTATGCCTGCAGCAGTAAGTGGTTTTTCTCAGACTCATGTGAGTGGTACGGGGGGAGGACCAAAATATGGTAATATACTTCTTAATTTCTTTGGAAAACCTCAGCATCGTAAGTCGGAAGATGTGAGTCTTGGCTATTATGGATGCTTGCTTGAAGAGAGTGGGTGCCTAGTTCAGATTACCGCTGCGGAGAGGGCCGCATATTATCGGGTATTGGTTCCTAAGGGTGCGTCATCAGAGGTAAGACTCAAAGTGGATATTGAGCATTTTCTTGGCAAGAATCCTGTACCTAAGGCGCGTGAGGCACAACAATATGAGGGGGGAGAAGTGAACTATTCTGATGATGGGGCGATTTCTGGATGGCAACGTATAAGCGGTGGATGGAATAATGGTGCCCCATATACAGTCTATTTTTATGCGGAAAAGCAGGAGTCTATGTCCTTTGATAAGGATAAGGCTAGCTTGAGTAGCTTATCTTTGTTAGGCGGGGAATATGAGTCTTTTGTTGCCGATATTTCCAAGGTTGTGGATGTAAAGATTGGCATCAGTTTTGTGTCGGTAGATAAGGCAAAGCAGAACCTGAGGGAGGATATCCCACATTGGGACTTTTCTGTTACGTATAATGAGTGTATAGATAAGTGGAACAGGATTTTAGCAAAGGTGGAGTTGGCGCCAGAGACTTCTAAGGAATATAAGAGGATGTTCTATACGGCTCTTTA
>JAILIJ010000026.1 GCA_024695315.1 Bacteroidaceae bacterium | reverse complement strand
AGAAAATTGCTAATTGTAGATGGTATGGGGAGTCCGATAAAAGAAGGCAGTAATACAGCAATCTTTTTATTGGACAGTCCGTCTATACGTTTTAGTGCGTTGACAATCCCCATCATACTAGGTTCTGCATCTTGCAAGGCCGGTTCGACATTGAGAACAGAGCGAACGGCATCTTGGTCTTTACCGATGGCAATTATTCTTCTGTCAGAATGTGATAGTTTGATGCCTATTTCTGCAAGAACCATTACAGCCATACGACTTGAGCATATTATGAAGTCGTAGGATTCGTGCTCGAGTCTAAATTTTTGAGTCTCTGCATTATTAGCTTGAGAAACAGTAGTTATGAGTGGTGAGAAGATTGGCATTATCTCGTGTGGTGCCACTCGCTTAAAGGCCTCACGTATACGTGGGTGATAGGCCTCTGGAGCAGTTATGAATATACGTCTTACCACTTGGCAATTATTCTATTAGGTTTGAAAACGTTTATAACGTAGATAAGGCTTATTATGGCAATAGACAGTTCTATGAAGTAGAGCCCGCGGTAGTCGAGCCATTCGCCGACTCCTCCAGAGATGAAGGATATGAGTGTAGAACTGAAATGTACTACTGCTACCTGTATTGTAAAGTCTGTTCCTTCGCGTCCTTCACGTACGCAATCCATGGCAGTTGTGTAGACAACGATTGAGGCAAAGGCATGACATGTCTTGACCAATAGAAGTCCTCCTACGAGTAGTGGAAGGCTAGGGGTTATGAAAGTTAGAACGAGAAAATATAGGGGAGCAAGAACAATCATTATGGCTACAATAAGTCGTGCTTTATACATACCAATTCGCTTGATAAAGACGTGTCCTACCCATGCCATGCAAAATGAAGTGGCTGTTCCTACCATTCCAAACCATACTCCAATTTCCTTCATGTTGAATCCGAGGTCAACCATATATGGGCGGACGTTGGCGATGATTCCTATGATTCCCATGAAGTAGAGAAGGAGGAATACGACATGCGGAATAATTTCTTTGCGCGAGAAGAACCATATAAAGTCCATGATTTTGGCTCTCTGCTTTGGCGAACGCTCTTCGATATGTATTTTCTTATTAACCTGTAAAGGTAAAACCATTAGCATAGCCAATATACCAAGGCAAGGGAATACGACTTTCCATCCAAATTCCTCGAGCATGATGATGAAAATACCGCTACCGAGGAATGCTCCTGCATATCGTCCCATTGATTGCATGCTGTTTACGGCGCTATGGTCACCTTTTCCGAATGCGCGGACTGCCAATCCATCGGTTGCTATATCTTGTGTGGCAGAGGCAAACATGGATATAAAAATGAGGACTAAAATGAAGTATAGATCGTTGGATATATCGAAGAATCCTATACTTATAATTGAAATGGAATATATGGCTTCCATACAAAGTATGAATCGTCGGTAGTTGGCGAGTCGAGCGCATTGACGATCTACCATTGGCGACCACAAGAACTTTAGAATCCAAGGAATGTGTATGAGGTGCAGCAGGCCTATCGTGGCCAGTCCATAATTGGCTTGACGCATGGATACCTGCATTGCAGTCGAGATAAACGTTGATGGAATGAATTGGGCAATGTATAGGCAGAAAAACGTTGCAAGGTTTACTTTGCGTACATTGTCAATATGAGTTTGTGTGGCCATATTTGTATGGTTTTACGGTTATACGGTTTTGCGGTTGTACGGTTTTCTGATTTTGCGGTTGTACGGTAACTTTCCAAATAATCTTTCCTTCATAACCGTACAACCGCTCAATCATCTTTTTATAACTTAAATTCAAAAATTCAATTCAATAGTTGTACCGAACATAAGTGGCTTACCATCCTGAGCGTAGTTGGTATTTCCGGATTTGAAGCCGTATGCCATATATTCTGTATCTGTGAGGTTTTTACCCCAAACTTCCCATGTGAACATGCCTTTTGTAATGGCAACTTTTGCATTTAGAAGGGTATAGAAGTTCTGGTACACTTGATTGTCTACTGCCCAATATATGCGTCCAAGTCCATTCATGCCTACGTTGAATGTCATGCGGTCAGCCCATCCTTTTGGATAAATAGTGTAATTGGCATTGCATGAAAGCGTGTGGTTTGGTACCAATGGCAGACGATTACCTGTGTAATCGGAAGTCTCGCTTTTTTTGTTTGCAAGGAAACGAGCATAGGTATATCCGTAATTCAAGTTCAGTTGTAGACCTTTGATAGGACGCGCAGTAATTGATAATTCTCCTCCCTTGCTGTCAGCGTGTCCCGCATTTGTTGTGATATTTCCTGTACCAGTTACGGTTGTTGTAATCTGAAGGTCTCTCCAGTCTATATAGAAGAGATCTGCGCTGACAGTCAATAAGTTGTTAAAGAGGTTGACACGTGTTCCCACCTCATAGTTCCAACTATATTCTGGTTCGTATGAACGCTCAGAGTCTTTTGCAAATGACTTGTTGAAGCCACCTGGTTTGTATCCTCGAGTTATGGAACCATAGAAAAGGTTATCTTTTGTTGTGTGGTACTGGAGAGTAAATTTAGGCGTGAATTGTTTGAAGTTTTTAGAACTCTCAAAGTCTGCTTCATCTTTTCTCTCGCCAGTAGCCAAAGTTATGACATCATTATCATAGTTTGTCTTTGCATGTTCATAGTCGAATCGTAGGCCGGCAGTAGCGGATAAACCTCTCCAAATGTTGTATGCACTTTGGTGATAGATGGCAAATGAACTTGTTGGTACACAGTAGTCTGTATGCTTGTTAGTACCTCCTATTTGTGATTCATTGTCAACTTCTCTGTCCACATGCTCCATCATGCCGAACACTCCAACAACCCATTGGTAACGACTGTAGTTGTTTGACTTCAGCGTCAATTCTTCTGCTACCATATTTTGGTTGCGCTTATTGTTGACAAAAGACTTATCTGTTGTTGTAAAGTCTTGGTCAATAGCCTGATGTGAGTTAATGTACTGGAATGATGTCTGGCTATTGAAACTTATGTTCTCACCATTATATCTTACACCCAGGCCGTTTGTGCTTACAAGACGTCTGAAAGTGCTTGGACGGTTGTAGCTTATTTCCTGAAGAGTATTTGTTGCTTCATCTACAGGTGCGTAGGGATATCCTCCTTGGTCGCTATATTTGAAATTACTTGTCAGACGAAGTTGCCAATTTATTGAAGGCTGCCAATAAAGACCTATACGCTCTTCTGTTTCGTCCATTTTATCGACTTTCTCGTTCAGATATTTATTTGTGAAAGCTCCATCGTTGTGATGATAGACAGCTCCAACGGTAAATCCGAACTTGTCGTTTACCTTAGTATAATTAGATACTTGAGTGCGTACATCATTATATCTACCATATCCTACTTTTACTCGTGTATTCTGATAATCAATAGGATTATGAGTATTTATATTTATGATTCCACCGATAGCATTTCGTCCGTATAGTGTACCCTGAGGGCCTCGAAGTACTTCAACAGAAGCAACGTCGCCAAGGTCTGTATCGAATGAAAGTGGCTCATAGTATGGTACTCCATCAATGTAGAAAGCCACTCCTGTTCCGTCAGACTTGTTACCGACACCTCTAACGTATACCGGACAACTGGCACGTGAGCCATAATCAGGCATGTAGAAGTTTGGAATTATTGCAGATAACTCTCTCAAACCTGTTATTTGTTGGTTTGATAACTGTCTGTATGACATAGCAGTACGAGATATTGGAACCAAGTCCTTCTTGTTTGTCTTGAAGTCGCTTACAACTACTTCTTCAAGTGCGTAGTTGCGTGATGTTGTGTCTGTGTTATTGACCACCTCATTATCATTAACGCATAAGAGGGCTGCTAAAAGAATGTTTATAACCATAATTTTGAAAAGCGATTATTAATATTGTTCTACATTCGCAAGTCACTTAAAGTGCACGTTATGTTCGGAAATCTGAAAATAAGATTATTTAACTAGTATATTTAGAAAGTGGCCTATTCCTAATACCTTATATTTCAGTATTGAACGTGCATGTGTTGATATGACTTGAATGATTACAAATTTGAAATCGGGTGCAAAGGTAGCAACTATAATTATTACGTGCAATCCTAAAAAATATGGATTTCCACGTCTTTTGTTTTCATTTATGTGAATTGTTAAAATGACATTCTGTAAGTAAAATGCTATAATTTGGCATTATAATGTGAGCGAATATATTGTTTAGACTTACAAAATGTATTTTGTAAGTCTGCGAAGAAAATACGAATGGAATTAAAAGGTAAAACGAAGGTAATT
Organism: Bacteroidaceae bacterium; assembly: GCA_024695315.1. Taxonomy (GTDB): domain Bacteria; phylum Bacteroidota; class Bacteroidia; order Bacteroidales; family Bacteroidaceae; genus Minthosoma. The sequence goes on along the minus strand of JAILIJ010000026.1, from coordinate 2,731 downwards.
CGAAGGTAAATGAAATGACATTTTGATACTTTGGGTATATCCCTATGCCTTTTATAGTTATTCAATTTTTGAGAGTTTGGCAAAACTTCACTTGCAGGACGTAAAAAAGGAGTTTTTGTATTACAGTGTAAACTACTTTATTTTGTAAAAAAATGTTCAATAATTTGATAATTAAATATAAATTATGTAGATTTGAAACCAAATTTGTATTTATAATGCAGAAGAGTGTTAATATTAGAAGTCAGGAAAGGTGAAAGAGTGGGGAAATATTATAAATGATGTAATACATGATAAATTGTAAAGTATTATGATTTTTCATAACTCCACATATTTCGTATACAATCCTGATTAGAATATAAACTTAAATTTATACTATTATGACTGAGGAAGTACAAGATTTAACTTATGATGAAGAGTATCAGGAGTATGAAGATGAAGAACTCGATACTTTAGAAACATCTGATTACGATTTTACCCACGAAAAGGATATTGATGATATAGATGAGAATATTGATGATGAATTCTAATTGTCAATATGTCTTCACCATGATTTCTTTGATATCTATGTGATGAAATTTGTTGTTTTTATGTTACCCATTTAATTTCAAGGCTGATTTGAAATCTATGTGGGAGATTTTTCTTGTTGAAAATCGTAGTTCCATGATTTTATATCGAATAAAAATATTTTGATACCAATTTTTATTATAAATATTGAATCTAATCTGTAATCTAATATACTGTAAGAATATCGACTATTTTGCACTTATAGGATTATGTCTATCATAGGATATGAAAAGTTGAAAATTGATTTTGTTTGATTTTTTTTTGATAAAAGACCAAAAAAATGATATGTTTTTATTAAATTTGCATCCGCAAAGAATACATATACCTGTTCTATTATGCAAGGGATTTATAATTAGAGAATTAAAAATGTATACAACAAAAGATAAAAAAATATCTATTGTAAAATACGCCCTAATAATTTGTATAACATCATTTATATTTAGCTGCAACACTAATAACAATACTGATAAGAAAAATCTTCTTAAGGAATTATGTGACTCTGCGCAGCTATACGCAGATAAACAGTTATATTATAACTCGTCAAGATGTTGCGCAGAAGGCGTATCTTTAGCAAGAGAACTGAATGACAGTTCTGCTCTTGGCTTCATGGAATATCGTGTAGGCCAAAATCTTTTTATTGCCGAAAATTATGATGCGGCGACGATGCATTTTCAACATGCTATCAATTATCTTGATCGTCACTCAACGCAAAGCATCGGGTCGGATACTCTTAATAAGGTTCTGATGGCTCAGAATCGTATAGCTCTTGGTATTCTCAAATTCAAAATTATGGATTATGAGGATGCTTACAATCAGTTTGATACAGCTCAGGTGTACTTACATTTTGTACGTCGGACTAACCCTTTAATGATGAAAGATAATAAGGTGGATTCGCTTTTGGGTACATCTTATATTTTTATTGCCCGATCTTTGCTCGGCATGAATAAGAGGGCTAAATCAGAGGAATATATTAACGATTTCAAAACGTATAGATATTCTAAAACGTTTGAAGGACGCCTGTACTATGGTTGTTATTTCCTTGATGAAGAAAATTTTGATAAAGCTCTTGAGGTCTTTGATGAAATCGAAGCAAACGGATATTCTCAGCTTAGTGAGAAAAATCGTATGGAATATCACTATCGAAAGAGGATGTGTTACCAATTTGTAGGTAAATATCAAGACGCTTGTGACCAATGGACTTTATATGAGCGAAATCGTCACTATTTTAGAAAGTATTTTACTAATATACAACTAGTTTACCAATGTAACGAGTTCGAAAAACAACAATTACTCGATAGAGATGGTAAAAAAACAAGCGATTTGACGTTCTATAGGACTACAACACATATTGCGCTTGTTGTCTTCATAGGACTGATTTCTTTTATTGTTTATCTATATACACAACTTCGTAAGCATGTTGTATATACTACGACTAATGATAGATCAGCATCTGAAAATGTTAGACAGATAGATTCTGGTAAGGAAAAGTCTGCAATAAATCTTAATGTGGAAGAAGAAGAGTTAGAACGGCGTAAGGCTGTTGAAATGTTTATTGATGAACTGACGGCTAAGAAGCTATATTGTGATCCGTATTTCCGTCGCGACAGTCTTCTTGAGCAATTACACATACGTAAAGTAACATTTAGTTATGATTTCGAAACGGTAACAGGTGATACGTTTACTAATTATCTCAAGAGAATACGCCTTGAACATGCTGCAGAACTTCTTCGTGAAGAACCTGATAGAACAATTGATAGTATTGCTTTGGATAGTGGTTTCTCAGGTAGAAGTACGTTCTATCGTTTATTTTCTGAACAATATGGTGTTTCGCCATCTGAGTATAAATTACAATATCAAAAATAATTTATATTCAGGTTTAGCAAATGCCTTACTTGCTAGAAGTATAAAAGGGTTATAGTGGAGTATAAATAAGTAAAAGTGACAGATGATTTTGTTCGCGGTATGTTTTCCACATAGAGTATCGTCTTTTTAAGTGCAATTTACGTCTTTCTAATTACTTTGAAATTTTAAGACATACCAAAATATGTGATTTCTATAAGACAGAGAACTTTTATCTTCTGTCTTATATTTTTTTTGAGCCTTGAGAATACAGATTTTTTGTGTGTATTAAAAACTGTTTGTGAAATATATGTGTCTGACCTGTCCA
>JAILIJ010000020.1 GCA_024695315.1 Bacteroidaceae bacterium | reverse complement strand
TCTTGTATACCGGCTTGTCCGTCTAGTTCGGCATTAAGTCCAGCTTTAATCATTCGTAAAGCAATAGGTGAACGTTTCATCATAGTCTTTGCCCAATCCACAACCTCATCTTCGAGTTTATCATGAGGCACAACTTTATTTACGAGTCCCATCTTCTCAGCCTCGTCAGCAGTATAGAGCTTGCAAAGATACCATATTTCGCGTGCCTTTTTCTGTCCAACGATTCGTGCGAGGTAACTTGATCCGAAACCTGCATCAAAGCTTCCAACCTTTGGTCCTGTTTGTCCAAATTTAGCATTATCTGATGCTATTGTTAGGTCGCAAACTACGTGTAGCACATGTCCTCCGCCTACTGCAAATCCGTTAACCATAGCAATTACAGGCTTAGGAATGCTTCTAATCTGTTTCTGAACATCGAGTACGCTCAGACGTGGGACTCCATCTTTACCTATGTAACCGCCGCGTCCTTTTACGTTCATATCGCCTCCAGAGCAGAAAGCGCATGTTTTCAACCATTCCTCTTCAGTTTGCCCTTCTTGCCTTGGGCTATCAGCACCTGTGAATACTACAACACGAATATCCTTTGATTCACGACAATAATACATGGCATCCGACATCTCCCAGGTAGTTAGAGGCGTAAACGCATTACGATATCGTGGTCGATTGATTGTAATTTTTGCTATTCCTTCGAAGAACTCAAATTTGATTTCTTCGTATTTCTTTATCTCTTTCCAATTTCTCATAATTATGTAAAATTTATATCATTTAGGAAAGTGTGGTCTTTACATCTAATTTTTTATTATTTTCAGACCTTACTTTTTGTCACATACATAAAAAACTCCTATTTTTGTGTCATTGATACAATATAAAAACTTTTATATATGTTTAATGACGGCAAATTTAATAAAAGTTCAGAGAAATTCGAAGTCTTAGATAAAAAATCAGATATTTTGGGTGCCTTAACACCTGACGTGATTGCAAATTTCAAGCAGAATAAACTTAGTGATGTGGTCAACTCTATTGTGGGCGATTTGGAACTCAATAAGACTTTTGTGGATAGATTGCTTACTTATTCTCTTACAGTTGGCGAGGTGAACGAGCTTATTGATAGTAAGATGGTTCGTCAGGCTGTTTCTGTTCTTGAGAAACTTAAAGAGGTTAGCATTAGTAGTATTGCTGAGGATATTGCTGCTGGGGGTGCAAGTAGTAAGAATAAGGAAGGCAAGGGTGTTATTCCTAAGATTGTCCTTATTGCTGGTCCTTCTTCAAGTGGTAAGACGACATTCTGCAAAAAGATGGTTTATGCCCTTGAACAACAAGGTCTTGATCCTCGTATGCTTTCTTTAGATGATTACTATCAGAGTTACGAGAAGACTCCATTAGATGAAAATGGAGAATATGATTTTGAGTCCTTGTATGCTCTTGATCTTGAACTTCTTCAAGACCATCTTCAGCGTTTGATAAATGGTGAGGCTGTTGTTCTTCCAAAGTATGAGTTTAGTGGAGCTGAGCGCCAATGGCAGGACGAACCTATGCAGCTTGGAAAAGATTCAATTTTGTTGATTGAAGGTATTCATGGCCTTAATCCTGAACTTACTGGAAATCTTGATCCGAGTCTCTTGTATAGAATTTATATCTCTGGCTCAAGTCTTAAGACGAATAAAGATGGCAGGTATTTTATGAGTACTGATAATCGTCTTATACGTCGTATGGTAAGGGATTCGAAATATCGTAACACGAATGCTCAGACAACTATCGATCGTTGGCCAAGTGTACGACGTGGTGAATCGAGATGGATTGTGCCTTATCAGAAATTCGCGGATGCTAATATCAATACATCTTTTCCTTATGAGTTAGGAATACTTCGCCATGATGCAATTCCGCTTTTGAAAGCTGTTGGAAAAGATGAACCTGCGTATTTTGAGGCTCGTAGATTGCTCCATCTTCTTGATGAAATCCATCCGCTTAGTGTAGATGTTCTTCCTAAATATTCCATCCTTCGTGAGTTTGTAGGTGGAAGTGGATATGAATACTAATATAAGGCTTGCTTATTAAAGTTTCGGTAGTTTTTAGTGTGTTTAAGAAGATTCTTTATTAAGAATAAATAAAATTGTCTCGCGCATGATTATTCATGCGTGAGATATATGAAAATAGTAAATATTTTTGTAAGGAAAGATTGTATTATCGTTTTTGACCTTTAATCTTATATATTTTTTTGCATAATTCTTTACCCCACCTCCTTCGGCAACCCTTCGTATTACGTTCGTAAATCCTTCGTAACAACTCTTGATTTTCTTCGATGATGGGTATCAGTTTTTCCTTCTCTCAAACTTTAGCTCATCCCCTAAGTTGTCAAGGCTGAAGTCTTGTCGTCAGATTAATGTGTAAAGATATTCTTTATTTGTTATAATGGATTATTTTGTAAGTTAAAAATGCTTAAAATTAAGAAAGCTTAACTAAATCTACTAATGAATTGGATTGTTTGTAATGTGAAGTTTGCAAAATTGATAAATCTAGAAAAGAGGTTTTTGTGAAGAATTATATCTTTTTTGTAATGATAAGTCAAATTATTTTTATTACCTTTGTGACGCATTATGAAGGTATTGCTTTGGTAAGCCTGTATCTTGCGTCCCTGTGACGCCAGAATCCCGATGCACACATGTATTATCAATAATTGGGATTATGGCTTATCAATCGTTTAGTAGTATTTCTGAAGCTGCAGACAAGGTTTCATTTCTTGCTGCAAGTAACCGTCCGTTTCTCTTTGCAATAGATTATGAATGCAAGGAGTGTATTATAGTGGAAAATCCTCTGCAACAGCGTGAGATTCTTTTTTCTGTTGCAGGCGTGTCTAACGTAATCAAAAGTCAGCAACCTTGCCCGTTGGGACAACACCTTACTGCTTATCCTGAGTCGCTGGAAACATACATGCGCAGATTTGAAATTATTCAGAACGGTTTGCGACGCGGAGATAGTTTTGTGGCTAACCTGACATTACGTACCTCCGTCGAAACATCTTTGTCTCTTTATGAGATATTTATGGCAACGGATGCCAGTTATTCTCTTTATGTACCTGGCCGTTTTGTTTGTTTCTCACCTGAATGCTTCGTCACAATTAGTTCAGAAGGCGAGATTGCCACACATCCGATGAAGGGCACTATAGCGGCAGATATTCCAGATGCTAGGAATGTGATCTTGAACGATATAAAGGAATGTGCGGAACATGCCACGGTGGTCGACTTGTTAAGGAATGACCTTAGCATTTATGCTGAACATGTGACGGTAGAGCGTTATAGGTATCTGTCAGAACTTCAAACCGATAAAGGTGATATTCTCCAGGTTAGTAGTGAGATAAAAGGAAATTTGACGAAAGACTGGAGACACCATCTTGGGAAAATCATAACCTCAATGCTGCCTGCCGGTAGTATTTCTGGTGCTCCAAAGTTTAAGACAACAGAACTTTTACGTAAGGCTGAAGGGATGGAGCGGGGATTCTATACGGGCATCTTTGGCTATTATGATGGTAAGCAACTTGATAGCGGCGTTATTATTCGTTATGTCGAGCAAGATAGTTGTGGAAATAAATATTACCGTAGTGGAGGGGGAATAACAGCCAAGAGTAATGTCAAACGTGAGTATGATGAGATAATTGAGAAAATTTATCTCCCGTTCAGAAAACCTACTTTCACAGAAGTTATCTGCATAAAGGATGGGTGTCCACAAAATCTTGACTATCATATTAAAAGATTGGAAAATACAATGTGGTACTTCTATCATATTAAGTCAGAATTTCCTAGACTTGACGTTCCGGAAGGAATGACTGGTATAGTGAAATGCCGTATAGTCTATGACAACAAAATCAGAGAGATAAGTTACGCTCCGTATGAACGTAAATTACGCAAGACTGTTTCCTTAATTCACGATGATGACATAAATTACCAATACAAGAGTACAGACAGGTCGAGACTGACAAGATTGTTAAAAGAAGCTGGTACTGATGATGTCATTATTGTTCGAAAAGGTGCCGTTACAGATTCCAGCTATTGCAATCTTGTCTTTGAGGATGCTGACGGCAATTTGTTTACCCCCTCAGATGCCCTCCTTCGTGGCACATGTCGTCAGCGCCTTTTGGATAAAGGTACAATACGTGAAAAGACAATAAGACAGGCAAATTTGCATGAATATGAATACGTATATTTCATTAACGCTATGATGGGACTTGATGATGCACAGAAGTTTAGACTTGCAGACGTTATATATTTGTAAAATGGCAAATGCTCTTATTTGAGATTCTAAAGTGGTAAATTTGTTCATAATCACTTTGTTTAGCATAAAATAATGAAAAACATAGTGTAAAATGGATAATTTATTGTATTTTTGCAGAAAATACTTCATTTTATGAATTGGGAACAACTTCTGTCGAATAAACGTTTGGGCCAAGAGCACAAACATCAAAATACAAAAGAAGAACGAACGGAATTTAAGCGTGACTATGACCGCCTTATTTTTTCTGCTCCTTTTAGAAGGTTACAGAATAAGACTCAGGTATTTCCTTTGCCTGGAAGAATTTTCGTTCATAACCGTTTGACACATTCCCTGGAGGTAGCAAGTGTTGGACGCTCATTGGGAGATGATACTTCTCGCCGACTCTTGGAACGCCATCCAGAACTTCAAAATACGCATCTCAGCGAGATAGGAGATATTGTGCAAGCTGCTTGTTTGGCTCACGATATGGGTAATCCGCCGTTTGGACATTCTGGCGAACGTGCTATAGCTACGTTCTTTAGTGAAGGGCCTGGCTTGGATTATAAGAGCTTGCTGACACGAGATGAATGGGCTGACATCACGCATTTTGATGGTAATGCAAATGCTTTCCGCCTTCTTGCTCATAAGTTTAAGGGACGTCGTGACGGAGGATTTGTTCTGACATATTCCACTCTCGCCTCTATCATTAAATATCCTTTTCCTGCAAGTAAAGCCACAAAGCAGAAGTTTGGCTTTTTCCAGGATGAGGCAGAAATATATCGTAAGATAGCTGATGAACTCGGACTAATTGAAGGCGTTCGCCATCCGTTAGTGTATCTTGTTGAGGCTGCGGATGATATCTGTTATGAAATAATGGATATTGAAGATGCTCATAAGTTGAAGATTCTTACTACGGAGGAGACCAAGAAATTGCTTTTGGGATTCGTGCCAGAAGAGAAGAAAGAAGCTGTTATCTCACGTTATGAGGAAGTTGAGGATCTGAATGAACAGGTAGTCTACTTGCGCTCTTGTGCCATAAGTGCTTTGGAGCATGAGTGTGTACGCGTTTTTGTGGATAATGAGGAGGCCATTTTAAATGGCACATTCAAGGGTCCTCTGATAGAGCATGCCTGTCCTTTGATACATGATGCCTATAAGGCTTGTGAAAAAGTGTCGTATGAGAAAATCTATCATAGTAAGGATGTTGTGGATATCGAACTTGCTGGTTATAAGATTATCCGAACACTTATAGAGCTATTTACGGATGCAGCCATGCACCCAGAAAAGGCTTATTCGCAGCTTTTGCTTAATAGGGTTAGTTCGCAGTATGATGTGGACGGTCCTGATACATACACAAAGATTATGGCTGTGCTCGACTTTGTGTCGGGTATGACAGATGTTTATGCTCTTGAATTATTCCGTAAGATAAACGGGGAGAGCATTCCTATAATTTAGATCGAAAAGGAAAGTGCGAATATAATATTTAATATAAATTATGCACTTTTTTATGTTTGATAATTGTTAAAGGCGGAAATGATGGTTCTTAAACTCTTTTATGTAAGGTAGAAATTTACTTTTCGCTTTATTTTTCATAACTTTGCAGAAAAATTTGATTATGAAGTTACAAATCATAAATAAGTCACACCATCCTCTGCCAGAGTATGCTACTCCGCAGAGTGCTGGTATGGACCTAAGAGCAAATCTTGACGAACCAATCACTTTGGCTCCAATGGAACGTAAATTGGTTCCAACAGGACTTTATATGGCTTTGCCAAAGGGCTATGAGGCTCAGGTGCGTCCTCGTTCTGGATTGGCTATCAAGAAGGGAATTACTGTACTCAATTCTCCAGGTACCGTAGATGCGGATTATCGTGGTGAGGTTTGCGTTATACTTGTCAATCTTTCAAATGAGCCTTTCGTGGTAAACGATGGGGAGCGTATAGCGCAGATGGTTATCGCTAAGCATGAGCAGCCGGAAATTGTGGAGGTTGACGAGCTGGATGATACGGAAAGAGGTGCTGGCGGTTTCGGACATACTGGTGTGTAATGTTTTGTTCACTCATTTTGTCTTGTTTTGAAAGATTTTATGTAGCACCTTTGATGTTAGAATAATATCCTGTTCTTGAATCATTATTAGATTTTTAATTATGAATTTACGAACTGTATTTACAGTCATAATATATAGCATTTTTGCTCTTTCTGTTTATAGTCAATCTTCTGTAGAAAAGGCTAATGACGGAAGCAGTAAATACAACTATTTGATGTTGGAGGCTGAGAGGCAAAGTTCTCAAGGTAATTATGCAGTGGCTTTTGACTTGTATAATTATTGTCTGAAACTCAATCCTCAGTCTGGCTCAGCACGTTATAGTATTTCTACCCTTTTGCGCTTCATGAGAAATGATAGTTTAGCAACGAAAAGGGTGGAGGAAGCTGTTGCTTTATATCCTGATAACTACTGGTATAACGACATGCTTGTTAAGATGTACTATAATAACGGCGATGTTGACAAGGCACAGAAGACTTTGGAGAATATGGCTACTAAGTTTCCAAAGAAAACGGATGTGCTGATGATGCTCATCGATACTTATGCGCAGAAGCAGGACTATGAAAATCTCATTAGGACGCTTAATAAACTGGAGATTAAAGAGGGAAAGTCTGAACAGTTAAGTATGGAGAAATTCAGAATTTATGTTCAGATGAAGGATGAGAAGAGTGCCTTCAAGGAGATGAGAGATTTGGCAAATGAATATCCTAATGATTTGAGGTATCAGGTTCTTATTGGTGACCTTTACCTTGATCAGGGTACTGAAGAAAGTAAGGCTAAGGCTCTTGCACAATATAAGGCTGTGGAGGCTAAGGATTCTACTAATCTCACCATGATGCTTTCACTATCTAATTACTACCAGAGGGAAGGAAATGATTCTTTGTGCATGGATTATCTTCTTAGGCTCGTTACTAATCCTTCGCTCGATCGTAAGGTTAGGTTGCAACTTGTAGGAGGAATAGTATACGAGAATCTAAAGCCTGATGGCGATTCTACGAAGATACTAAATATGTTTGATAAGATTCTTTCTATGCCACAGGAAGATGCTGCTATGCATGAGTTGTGCGCTACTTATATGGTAAATGCAAACTTGTCTATAGAACGTATCAAACCTGTTCTGAAAAAGATGTTGGAGGTAGAACCGGAAAATGAACGTGCTCGTAATCAGTTGCTCTCTTATGCTATAGAAGAGGAAGATACGGCTTCTATCATGTCTCTTTGTAAACCCGCATGTGATTTCGGAGCTAAGGACCCCGTATATTATTTCTATCTTGGCGTGGTTTATTATCAGCAAAACAATTATAATTCGGCACTTGAAACTTTCCAGAAGGGTATTTCACATGTCGGAGATAAAAGTTCAGTTGAACTTATAGTAAGATTGCATTCTTTGTCTGGAGATATTTACCATCTTATTGGTCAACCTGAGAAGGCATACGTGGAATATGATTCTTGTCTCATCTACAGGCCAGATGATGCGTATGTACTAAATAATTATGCTTATTATCTTTCTTTGGAAAAGAAGAATCTTGAGAAGGCTGAGGTTATGAGTCGTCGCTCAAATGAGTTGGACAAGGATAATCCTACTAATATTGATACTTATGCGTGGGTTCTTTTCCAACAAAAGAAGTATGAGGAGGCTAAGGGTAGTATAGATCATGCTGTGGAATTGTTAGGCGATACTTTGAATGTTTCTGACGCTACAATAATAGAACATGCTGGAGACATTTACTATAGATGTGGAGATGTTGAGAAGGCCTTAGAATTTTGGAATAGTGCACGAAATTTGAGTACAGATAAGAATGTACTTAAAGATGAGCAGATTAAGGCTCTTGATAGAAAGATAAGACGTAAGAAACTTTAATTGAAGATGTGGAAAATGTATTTTTATAATTTTATTTCGGAGTTCAATATCAAAGCTGTAAAGCAGATTGCTAATGTGGCTTCTTTGCTTGTTTTGGCTTTGTTGATGAGCTTGACGTCTTGTCGATCAAGTAAAAAGGCTATCGGGACTGACGAAAAGAATCTTACGCAAAACGCAGAAGTTATAGAGAGTGGCGATTCTTGGAAGTTTGAGGAAAACTACACGGCTAAGGTTAGTGTAAAAGTCATGGTAGACGATAAGGATTTGTCTACAAATGGCCAACTGAAAATGCGTAAGGACGACGTAATTCTTCTAACTTTGGTAGATCCCGTTTTGGGAGTTATGGAGGTGGGAAGAATGGAGATTTCTACCGATTCTATACTCGTTATTGATAGAATAAATAAACATTATATTCTTGAGTCTTATGAGACTTTGAGTGCCGTGGTGGGACGAAGTATTACGTTCGATATGATACAGAACTTGTTCTGGACTCAGGTTCATGATGCTGGAGATAAAGGTACTATAACATTAAACATACCTCTTTCTAAACCTATTACTCTGAGTTTGAAGCAGAGCAATATAGGACATGATAGTGAATGGAAAGCCCATTCTTCTATATCAAATAAATACGAGAGAGTTTCGGCTGTAGCACTATTCAAGTCGCTTATTCCCGCTCAGTAAATTATTCTTAGGAGCAGAGCTTTAAGTTAGACTTGTCAATTATATAGATATACCAAATTCATTACTAATGGGTAGAAATTATTTAATACTTCTTTTGGCGTTTATGCTTGCGCTTCCTGTGTCCGCTCAGACAAAGAAAAGTAATCAGAAAAAGCAGACGACGACTAAGACGGTAAGTAAAAATAATAAGAAAAATGATAAGACTCGTTTGCAGCAGGAGAAGGCAGCTCTTAGCAGACAGCGTAAATTGGCTGCCAAAAAGGCGGCTGAGATTACTAAGTCGATAAAGGCCAATTTGGATAGTGTCCTTATTATTGACAATAGAATAAGTAAGCAAAAGGCTGCTATTGATAGCCTGAATAATGAGGTTAATGCCTTGAATAAATCTATTGATTCTTTAGCTCATGAAATTGAACGTTTGGAAAAAGAACTGGAGATAAAGAAGGAAAGATTTGCGAAGGCTGTGGTACGTATGAGAAGAAATCGTTCGGCGCAAGAAAAGATGATGTTCGTTTTCTCAGCAGACAATTTTTCTCAGATGATGAGACGTATGCGCTATCTCAGGGAATATTCTACTTATCAGAAGGCTCAAGGCGAGTTGCTTAGAGAGAAACAAGAGGAGATTACAGTAGCTCAAAATAAGATTCTTGATGCCAAAACTAAAGTGGAAAAGAATTTAGCCAATATGCGTGAGGGAGAACGTGTGTTGGAGAATCTCAAAAAGTCTTGCGAATCTAAGGTTTCTTATCTCAATAAGAATCTAAGTGGTGTACAACAACAGATTTCTGTATATCAGAAAAAGGAAGAAGCCTTAGATGCGGAAATTGACCGCATTATTCATATAGAATTGGAAACTGCTCGTAAGGCTGAAGAAGAAAAGAGAAAACTTGCTGAAGCGGCAGCTAAAGAAAAGGCTAAGAAACTTGCTGAGGCTAAGGCTAAGAAGCAGCAGGCTGAAAATATGACGAAGAATGCCAAGACAGCCAAAGAAAAGGCGGCGGCAAAAGAGGCTTTAGCAAAGGCTACTGCTGACGTTAAAGCGGCTGAGGCTGAAGAAAAAGTGGAACGTGTGAAGATGGAGGTCTGGAAGTCTAACACGGAGAGTGTGAAGCTGTCAAGCAAATTCATAAATAATAAGGGTAAACTCCCAGTTCCAATATCTGGCTCATATTCTATCGTAGGACACTATGGTAAGTATAATGTTTCTGGATTGAAGAATGTTACATTGAAAAATAATGGTATAGATATTCTTGGCCAAGCTGGATGTTCTGCACGAGCCGTATTTGATGGAGAAGTGAGTGCCGTATTCCAATATGGCGGTAATTATGCCATTATGTTGCGCCATGGCTCATACATTTCCGTATATTATGGACTTTCATCAGCCGATGTACGAAAGGGGCAAACAGTCAAGACACGTGAGAATCTTGGTACTATTGGCGAAGATACGGATGGACGATATATTTTGAAATTCCAACTCAGAAAGGAGAGAACACGACTCAATCCTGAGGAATGGATTCGATAAGGTCTAAAATGATATAAAAAATGGAATTAGTAATGCTACTAATTCCATTTTTCTATCATATAAACGTATTTGTCTAACAGCTATTTTTATAGATTTATTAGTCTGTTATAGTTAATCGGAGACCATTTTCTTCAATTTGTATTTTCTTCTTTTTATAAAGATCTCCAACGGCCTGTTTGAACGTTTTTTTGCTGACCTGAAATACTTCATATATATCTTCTGCTGGTGACTTATCGTGATAAGGACAGAATCCATCGTGCTCTTGAATATATTCGTATAATTGGTCTGAGAAAGATTTTACATGTTTACGTCCGTGAGTCTGTAATACTAAATCTATTTTTCCATCTTCACGTACCTGTTTTATATAAGCTATAAGACGGTCTCCTGTATGAATATTTTGGAACAGCTCGTTTTGATATATTAGACCGCTATATTTGCCCTCTACAATAGCCTTAAAACCGAGATCTGTTTTTTGCTGGATTAGGATATTAACCTTATCCCCTGTATGGTATGGAGGCATTTCTTTGCTAAGAAATTTGTCAACTTTAGCAGAAGCCACAATACGGTATGTAAGAGCATCAATATACGTATAAACAATATAGCTTTTATCTTGCTGCATGCGCATTTTCTGCTCATGGAAAGGGCAGAAGAGATCTTTCATAAGACCCCAGTTAAGGAAGGCTCCAGATTCGTTAACCCAATTGACCTTGAGGTATGAAAATTCTCCTACTTCTGTAAGTGGCGTTTCTGTAGTTGCCACCAGTCTTTCTTCGCTATCAAGGTATAGGAAAACATTAAGAATGTCACCTACTTTAGCTCCCTCTGGCACGTAACGTTTAGGAAGAAGAATTTCACCAATCTCGCCTCCATCGAGGTACATTCCGAAATCTACTTCCTTTACTACTTCAAGGTCATTTCTTTTGCCTAGTTGTATCTTATTCATTGAATTTTATCTTTTCTTAAATTTCAAAAGTACTATTTATAGTTCCTTCTGAGTTTTCATTATTTTCTGTTTCTTTGATAGAACTTATCGTAGTTTGTTCTTGGTTAGAAACAGGTTCGTTATTATTGTTTTCTTCCAGAATCTTACCATCGAAAATATGTATGGTTCTGTCTGTAGTCTTTGCAAGTTTTTCGTCGTGAGTGACTATTACGAAAGTCTGTCCGAATTTATCCCTCAGGTCGAAGAAAAGTTGATGAAGGTCTGCCTTATTCTGTGAGTCAAGACTTCCTGAAGGTTCATCTGCAAGTATTACTTCTGGGTCGTTGATAAGTGCCCTTGCTACGGCAACCCTTTGCTTTTCACCTCCAGACAATTCTGCAGGTTTATGGTTTGCCCTTTCTTCAAGTCCAAGAAACTTTAGTAGTTCCAACGCCCTCTCTTTTATCTCCTTATTGTTTTTGAATTTTGTTCCCTTCCTATCCAGTCCTATTAGTGCTGGAATCATAACATTTTCGAGTGCAGTAAACTCAGGTAGTAATTGATGGAACTGAAATACAAATCCAAGATGCTGGTTTCTAAATTGAGCAAGGTCTTTTTGCTTAAGTCGAGTGACATCTATATCGTTGATGACCACGCTTCCAGAATCCGCATCATCCAGAGTTCCTATGATTTGAAGTAGAGTAGTTTTTCCCGCTCCAGATGGTCCTACAATGCTAACTACCTCTCCTTTGGCAATATCTAAATCAATTCCCTTCAGTACTTGAAGTGAACCAAAATTCTTTGTTATATTTCTTAATTTTATCATATACTACAACGTGTAAAGTCGTAAAGTATGGCAAAGGTATGAATAAAATTTAGTTGTGGGTAAGAAATGTCCCTTAACTTTTGTCTTTTCATTCATTTTAGCCATTAAATAGACTTTCTTGAACTTCACCTTCTTGGTCTGGGTATATAATCATCAAACTGCAATGAGAGAAACTTTCCTTTAGGATGTTAGGTAGTTTACTGAAAGAGTTTTGGTATGAAATGCCGCCCTTTCTAGCAGTAACCACAACAATAAGATGGTCGCTGGCAACTTTGTCCTTAAGTTTAGGAAAGTCTTGCCATGATTCAAGTTTTTTATATTCGGCTCTTGCTCCCTTGTGTCTGTCATACATGTACCTCATGATGAGTTTATCCGTGACCTGTGGTGCATTAAATTCTATTATACATCCGAGGTCTTCAGCCATACGAGCCAAACGGTTTATCCATCTGTAGAATCCCTTTTCGAATTCTGCATTTTCAGGAAGTGCAACGACAATTTTTCTAATTGTGTTGGCAGGAATTTTCAGGCTAATAATAGTAAGTTGCCTATTCATGCCGTTTATCAGTCCATTTGCAAATGTACCTATGAAAGAGTCATTCTCGTGTCGCTTATGATGGAGTCCGATGAGCATTTCACTTGCGTCATTTTCCATCATAGAATGTATAGCTGCAGTAGCGAAGTTTACCGCGAGTCTTGTTTGCGTTTGTATAGGTACATCAGCGGCGGCAGCCACTTTCTTAGCTATATCCATACACTCTTTACTATGCGCTTGTGAAGCCATACTCATATTTGAATCTTCAATCATGTTTAGACAGATGAGTCCACGATTGAGTTTTCTGTTTCTCATCATTATTGCGGCTCCCAAAATTGTAGCGATATTGCTGGTCTCATTGATAGGAATGAGCATTTTCTCGTCGTCGCGTGATGTAGAGTCTTTACGCTTTCCATGTTCGTGATCTCCAAGCTTTTCGTCAACTTTTAATTGTTTTGCAGAATATTCTGTTGCGAAAGAACTTATGATACATGTAATTAAAATCATCATTACGACTCCCTCCAAGGCTGTGTTGTCCATAAGGGGTACTCCTGGCTTTTCTTCCAGTTTAATACCCACCATAACCATAGCGAGTGAGCCGGCAGCCTGAGCTTCTGTCAAGCCGAACATTATAGTTCCCTGATGATTCGTAAAATTGAACATCCTTTGACAGATGATAGCGGCGAGATATTTACTTATAGTTGCGGCGGCAACTATTACAATTACAACCAGTAATGCGTTCCATTCGTGGAACATAGGAGCCACATTTACAATCATACCAACTCCTATTAGGAAATAAGGAACGAAGAGTGCGTTACCTACAAATTCCAGTCTGTTCATTAATGGTGAACTTTTAGGAATGAATCTGTTGAGAACCAATCCTGCGAGGAACGCGCCAAGTATTCCTTCTACTCCGCAAACTTCAGCGAAGGCTGCTGCAAAGAAAACTACCGAAAGTGTGAAAATGAATTGTAGTTTAGGGTCGCTTATACTTCTGAAAAAGATTCGTATTACCCTTGGTACAGCAAAGAAGAGTAGTGTGAGGTAAATTGCCAATTTTATGAAGAACCAAATCCAGAACCACATATCATTTGCGCCTTTTATTACTCCTGTCACGCCAGCAAGTATTACCAATGAAACGAAAAGAGCTATCATGGTAGCTACAACGCTAACCGTAACGGCTGGATTCTTGCCTATACCATATCGGCTTATAATAGGATAAGATACAAGAGTGTGGGAAGCCAGGATACAAGCCAATAATATAGATGCTGGGGTAGAGTATCCCAAGATGTAGTATCCCGATACGTAACCAAAAATAAAAGGTATTATTGTAGTGAAAAAACCAAATATTAATCCTTGATTTTTGTTTCTTTTGAAGCTCTGCATATCCATTTCAAGTCCGGCCAGGAACATGATAAAGTATATGCCGACTTTTCCAAATAATTCGAAGGATGCGTCACGTGACAGCAGATTGAGTCCGTGCTCTCCAACTATTACTCCCGCAATAATCATACCAATAAGGTTTGGAATGCGTAGTTTGTTCAATAGCATAGGAGCGAACAAGATGATACACAGTACGAGGAAGAAAATCCACGTAGGGTCTGTGATCGGTAAGTGTAGATATGTGCTAATCAAGTCCAATTTAAGTTGCGATTTTTGTTATTTTATGTTATTGTTACTAATAATTCATAATATTTTCTGCAAAGTTACTAACTTTTAGTCGTATACTTTTATGATTTCGATTAAAAGTTGTAATTTTGCTGCCGATTTCATATTTAATTCTTAATAAGGAATAAGATTAATAATAAAAAACAAAATGAAAGTAGCTATTGTTGGCGCATCTGGCGCCGTAGGACAGGAGTTTCTCCGCGTTCTCGATGAGAGAAATTTCCCACTTGATGATTTAGTCCTTTTCGGTTCAACTCGTAGTGCCGGAACTAAGTATAAGTTCAGAGGCAAGGAATATGAGGTCAAGCTCCTTAAGCATGGTGATGATTTCAAGGATATTGATATTGCATTCACTAGTGCAGGTGCTGGTACATCAAAAGAGTTTGCTGAAGACATCACCAAGTACGGTGCTGTCATGATTGACAATTCAAGTGCTTTCCGTATGGATTCTGACGTTCCTTTGGTTGTTCCTGAGTGTAATGCTGAGGATGCTCTCAATCGTCCAAGAGGAATTATTGCTAATCCAAACTGTACAACAATCATGATGGTTGTTGTTCTCAAGCCAATTGAGAATCTTTCACACATTTCTCGAATTCATGTTGCTTCATATCAGAGTGCATCTGGTGCTGGAGCTGCTGCTATGGCAGAACTTCAGGAGCAGTATAAGCAGTTAGCTAACGATGAGGAGCCAACTGTAAATAAGTTTGCTTATCAGCTCGCTTATAATGTTATTCCTCAGATTGATGTTTTCCAGGATAATGGATATACAAAAGAGGAAATGAAGATGTTTAATGAGACACGTAAGATTATGCACACAGACGCTAAGTGTTCTGCTATGTGTGTGCGTATTTCATCTCTTCGTGCTCATTCTGAGGCTGTTTGGATTGAGACAGAAAAGCCTTTGGATATTGAAGAAGTAAGAAAAGCTATTGCTGCAGCTAATGGCGTTACTCTTATTGATGATCCAAAGCGTGTAGGAGCAAAGGCTAACTTAGACGCAACAAAGGAAACTATGGAAGGTCTGCCTTATCCTATGCCACTTTATACAGCTGGTAAGGACGATGTATATGTTGGACGTGTACGTAAGGATCTTGCAAATGAGAATGGCATAACTTTATGGCTTTCTGGTGATCAGATCAAGAAGGGGGCTGCTCTTAATGCAGTTCAGATTGCTGAATATCTTATTAAGGTAGGCAACGTAAAGTAAGATAAAGACGTAGAGCTCTGAAATATTGTATTTCGGCTCATTCTACAATATAATGTATAGCCTTGGAGGAAAATATATTTTACCTTCGAGGCTATTTTTTGTCTATTGACGTCTTGTATGAGCTAAAATACTTTCTAAATCGAAGATGACAAATTGTAACATAAAGCACCTTCGAATTACCTTCGTATTACCTTCGTATCACCTTCGTAATTCTTTCGTGAAATGTTCTTTGACATAAATATAGGCATTTGCTTAATTTGTAATAGCAAAATGTCACTTAACCATTTGAAAGTTTGTGACAAAATGTAAATTAGAAGGTCCGTAACAACAGTTGAGTATGTTACGGATCTTTTTTATTGTTTCAAAAATTTGATTTTAACGCAAACTATTTTGCAAAAGTCTTAATCTATCTTTTCATTTAGGAAAATATTCCTTCTATATTCAGATGGGCTTGAGCCTACATCTGCTCTGAATACACGTGAGAAATAACTTGGTGTTTCAAATCCGCAAGCAATTTGAATTTCAACCATAGATAAGTCTGTGTCCGCAAGCATTTGTTTTGCTTTTGCAACCCTGTGCATTCGAATATAATGTGTAGTGTCTATATCGGTCAAATTCTTAAGTTTACGGTTGAGCGTTCCTGTAGTTGTATTTAGCTGATCGGCAAGAGAAGCAGAACTGAAATTAGGGTCTGACATGTTCTTCTTGATAATATAATTTATCCTTTCTATAAAGGCATTTTCCTTGTCAGACATCTTTATTTCGCCATTTTTCTTTTCCTCTTGCTTTTCTTCCTTCTTATCATAGAGTTTCTTGTTACCTTCCACTTGCGCATTAGCAGGAGTCACATTCTCGTTATGATTCTTATTCGATATAGAATCGAGGAATTTAGTACGCAGGATCTGTCTTTGTTCAAGAAGTTTTCTGACGCGTAGTAAAAGTTCATTCGGAATGAAAGGCTTTCCAAGATATACTTCTGCTCCAGCCTCAATACCTACCAGTCTATCCTTATTATCCACACGTGCAGAAACGACTATAATAGGCAGATGGTTGATGCTATCGTCCTCTCTTATATTTTTCATCAATTCCAATCCGTCTTTTCTTGGCATCATGATGTCTGTAATGAGAAGATCCGGCATTTTATTATGTATCATTTCCCAAGCTTCTTGTCCGTCCTTAGCCCATGAGTAGTGGTAGCCCTCGTTTTTGAGCATCTCAGTTATAAGAAGAGCGATATCTGGGTCGTCTTCAGCCAAAAGGATATAATTTCTATTATCCTCATCTTCATCTGGGATTTCGTTATTAGCCTCCGACATGATTAGATATCCCTCGTTAAGTTTTGCAAGTTCTTCATTTTGATCATTATTAGGAGTTGGTAATTCCGTAAGAATGTTAGAACTTGTATTATTCTTGGAATACTCAATCATTTCCGTTATGAGCTTGAGCAGGTTTTGGCTTTGACGTTCTACAGCATCGAATTCACGTTGAGCTATTCTGCTGTCACTTGGAAGATATTTTCTAAGTTGTTCAGTCATACCAATAACCACCGTTAAAGGAGTTCTAAGTTGGTGAGTTACTCCACGATAGAAATCCTGTCTTTCCTTATCAATTTTTTCGAGAGCATCAGCAGATTTTCTTCGTTCTTTTATCCATCTAAAGAAGAAGAGTAACAGGATAATAATGAGAATGATGATAGTTAAAGCACTATAGAGAATTAGGTTTCTGATTTTTTTCTCCGTCTTCGCATTCTCCTCAGCCACTTTCGCTTTATTCTCTTCGTATCCTACTCTGATGTTTTGTACATGGCTTTGGCTATCTTCGAAATCTACCGAGTCCTTGTAAGACTGGCTGTAGTGATAGTTTTTCAGCGCTTCTTCTGCTTCGCCTCTTTCCTCATGTAATTTAGCGTTAAGTTCGTGTATGCGAGCTAAATGGTCGAATGAATTAATTTCATAGGCTGTAGATAGACATTGGTCAATATATTTGCTTGCAGAGTCAAGTTTATGCTCGTCAATATATAAGCTTACCATAGCGATGCAAGGCTCTAACCAATGCCATGCGTCGCCAGTAGGGTATCCTAATTTATATCCTTCCTGATAGTATTTTAGAGCGTCATCTTTTTCATTTCTCTTTTCAGATAACTTACCCAAATACATGTAGCAAAGACTAATTCCTATTTGATTGTTACAAGCTCTGTTATATTCAAGAGATTGATTGTAATATATGAGTGCCGAATCTAAATCCCCTTGATGTTCTTTGACGCTACCAATGTTAGCTAAGTTTATAGCTAATCCAGTAGGGTTCTTTGCCATGGATTCGTTATTGTATGCTTTTCGGAAATACTGCTCTGCAATCTCGTAGTTTTTAAGAGAAAGATACACATTTCCGAGTCCATTTAACGTACGTGTGGTAATCTTCTTTATTTCCATGTCACCCCCATCGTCCACTTTATCACATATCTCAAGAGCTTCGTAATGTAAATCCGCGGCATCGTCCATTATTCCTAGTCGTCTATAATTTGTACCCTGATTGTTAAGTGCGGTAATGAGCTGTACAGTGTCATTCATTTCCTTAGCCATTGTGATACAAATATTGTGCTGACGTATAGCCTCCTCAAAGAGAGAGTGATCCCTTAGAGACTTTCCGTATTTCTGTCTAACGATGAGTTCGGCTTTAGCTTCTCCGAGTTGGTGATATCTGTTGACATGTTTTAATAGTTCTTCAGACATGTCGTCGAGACTATCAGCAAGGTGGTTGGCTTCTATTTCTATTGGCGTTAATTCGTAGGTTTTATGCCTATTACACCCCAAGATGACATTAATAAAAGCCATCACGATTAAAAAATTCTTTATGTGCATAAGACCTTTGTTTGCCATGTTATCTTTTTTGATTAAACTTCGCAAGTTTTATTCATGTATTTAGTGATAGTCGGTAGGACTTTTATTATTTTGGTTGTAAATGATTCTAGACGAAATCTAAATATTCGTATAATCCTCTAAATTGAGCCAAATGGTTATTATAGTCCTTTATTACTTAATATTTTTTGCGAAGGTTGAATTGTTCTTTTGTGCTAAATTAGGTTATTATTTGCAAATGTAAACAAAAATATGAGTTATAGAATTATTTTTGAATGAAAAATGCTTATAAAAAATATAAATTTACTAAATATCAATTTATGGAACGAAATTTGTGTATTTTGATGTTTGCTAAATGTGTTTTTCGCTTAAAGGATAGTCGAATTGTATTTGTTTTATCCATTATGTTTCCAACAATGGCACATTTTGAAATGTTTGTTTGGCAATTAGGCTTAAAAAGCTTAAATTTGCCAATAATTCCAAAAAGAATGAATAAAAATTGAAGTTTTATAGGTTGAATGAAAAAAAATAAAATTTTATTAAACTATACATCTAATATGAAAAAGCTCCTTTTGTCTTTTCTGCTCCTTATGTCTAGTGTCGTTACATGGGCAACACATTGGACAAGCGTTTCTGCGTATGACTACCCATCTAGTACACCTATCTATGCCCAAATAACAATTAATGGAGGCGTTGCAAATGCTGACTCAATAGTTGAAATAGCGGCCTTCATAAATGGAAAATGTCGTGCTGTTGCATCGACAACAGTACAATCTAAGTCATCATCTCAAGAGTTTTATCTTCTTCGAGTTTTGGGTGACGAAAACGATCTCGGAGCAGAAGTAACCTTTAAGGTGTTTTATGGAGGATTAGAATACTCTGTGACACCAAGTTCTAACATTACTTTTGATACTAACACACACATGCCGGTCAATTTTTATGTTGATGCTTTGACTGGTGTTACTATTACAAGAGATTTGACGTATATTGAAGATGTACCATTTTCTCACGATTTGACTTCAGAAATCACTCTTCTGTATCAAAATAAAAAAGGCGAAAATGTTACCCTTACAGGAAAGTCAAGCATCTTGAGTGAAATATCTTATTATTGGACTTCATATTCTACAGCCTTTACGGTTGTAAATAATGCTATAGAAGCTAGTGGAGAATGTATATCTAAATACTTGAAGTTGGTCGTTTCTGGACCGAACTATACTGATGGCCGATATGTGAGGACTTGTGGCTCTTATGTTACAATCTCAAAACCTATCAGCTTTACTTATCCAAGTACTATAGAAATGAATAGATATACAACTACCTCTGTTCAGTTGTCAGATGTTCAGGGTATTTTGTTTGAACCAGATAATGTGACATTTTTGTTTACTGATTTATGTGGCGTGCCTGTTGCCGTTTTCTGTCCTAATGACGATAATGATCAATACTTCTATGACATTTATGCAAATATGGCAGGCAAGACTAAATATGAAGTATATTATGGTAGCCAGAAGATGAAGTCAGCTGATGGAGAAGAATATGGCACTTTGATTGTTAATGCAAATATAGGTCTTAATTCTGGATGGAACTGGACTTCATTATATAGTGTAGATGCTACAGCAGGCAACATTAATCTTATGAATAATTCTGGTGAATATCAGGATTGGGTTACTTCCAACTTATCAGAAATACGTTCACAATTAAGTATCCTCTATAATGATGCTAACTATGGTTTGTTTGGAGATATTGAAGAACTGAACGTTGCAGATGGTATGTATAAGATAAAAGCTAATTCTTCTATGACAATAGCTTCAGGATATGATGTTGAGTCTATTTTTGAAGAATCAAAAGATATTAGAACTGGCTATAACTGGATAAATAATCCATATCAGTTAGATCTCAGTTTAGACGATATATCTTCTGCTTTCCAAAATAAGCCTATCTATGGCGATCGTATTATTGGAAAAGATGCTTTCATTGAATATAATGGTAGAAAGTGGGAAGGTTCTTCTGACTTCATTCTTGAGGCTGGCAAGGGATATATGTATTATTCAAATAAAGCTGCTACATACTCCTTGACTTTGAACTCAGACATTATATATACAGTAAATTCAAGTCTTAATACAAATGTTTCATATTTCGTTCCTGCAAAGGCAAAGAGACGTACTGAGGCACCTCATTCTAAGTCTTCAATATGGAATTACAATTCTTCTGCTTATGCCGATAATATGACAATGGTCGCTTTGGTTGAAGATGTTGAAGATGTTGAGAATTATAGTATAGGTGCTTTCGTTGGCGAGGAGTGTCGAGGCGAAGGAAAGGTTTCTGAATCTGGTAAGATGTTTATCAATGTTGCTGGACAAACTGGTGATATTGTGTCATTCAAATTACTTAATAAGGTTACAGGCGAGGTCTCAAACATAAAAGAGTCTGTGAATTATACTAATAATATTGGTTCTCTTAAGTCTCCTGCAAAATTGACTATTGGAGATGTGGTGACAGATATTGACGAGGTTGATGTAAATATAGACGAGGATAATATTATCGCCATTTTCGATATTTACGGTCGTAAGGTGTCTTCTATGACAACAGGTGTATATTTCGTTAAGTACAACGTGAATGGCCGTACTGTCACAAAGAAGATCTTGAAGTAATAATTAATAGTACAATTATAATAAACTAGGCTCACAGAATAAAAAAGTAAATGCTGCTGAAAACTATAAAGACAACAATTTTGTTGGGGATTCCTTTTATGCTCTCGAGTGGTGTTCGGGCACAAAATATATCTCAGATTGCAAAAAGTAATCCATTGATAATTACGGGTGCTGTAGGTACTCAGAACACTTATCGTTACTCCACGTTGGGCGACGGATTCAGTTCTCCTATGAGTAACTCGATATATGCAAATCTCGATATCAGTCTTTATGGTATAAGTATGCCTTTTTCGTTCTATTATACGAACAGTAGCCTGGACTTTAATCATCCTCACATAGCCTTCAGTCTCAGTCCTTCTTATAAGAACTGGACTGGACATTTCGGACTTTCGTCTATGGATTTCAGTAACTATGTGATGAATATGTCCTTTAATGGTATAGGACTCGAATATAGTGAGGATAATTGGCATGGCGGAGTCTTCTATGGACGCTTACGAAGTGCTGTAAATGATGATCCTGCAGATCCTTATGCACGTTCTCCTCAATATAAGAGAATGGGCTGGGGATTTAAGGCAGGATATACTGATAATAAAAGCTATTTCGTCGACTTGTATGTTCTTCGTGCTTATGATTGCCTTAATTCTCTTGATGAAATGTGGCGCTCATCGGTAAGTCCAAAGGAAAGTGTCGTTGTGGGGCTTAAAGGTGGATATCGTGCAACAGACTGGCTCTCTTTTACGGCTAATGCTGCGACGTCGATATTTACCACGAGTACTGAAGAACAGAAGGCAAGTGTGTACACATCTTTTGATGAAATATTCGACACAAGATATAGCACCTTGTCGCGTTTTGCTGGTGACCTGAATGCTAATTTCGTTTTACCGTATTTGAACGCATCTCTTAGTTATAGGTTTGTTCAACCTGATTATACATCTCTTGGAACTTACTATATGGCTAATAATTATCAGAGCCTTGGAGCAACGGCAAGTTCATTCTTGTTTAATAAGGTCTCTGTATCGGCATCCTTTTCCGGACAGTCGGATAACGTTTCTAACGATCAGCTTTATACCACTTGTGGCTATGTATATAATGTATGTGCCTCTTCGCGCATAACTGATCATCTCAATCTGAGTGCCATGTATAATGGCTATTACCAAACTCAGAAAGATGGGGCGGCACATGTGGCCGACAGTTCTCGCGTGAAACGTTTGATGTCAAGTTTCAGTCTTACTCCATCTTATACATTTGAGACAACTTCGCTTGATCATTATGTGTCCTTGTCGCTCAACTATACGGAAAATGAGAACTTGAATAAGTGTCTCATAAACGAAAGCGATGTTAAGACCACGGCTTTAGGCGTAACTTACGGTGTTGATGTAGAGCCTTGGGGAATGGATTTCTCCACATCCTTGAGTCATCAAAGATCTAAGGGGTATAATACTACTTATAGTAGTGAAGTCGGTTCTTTTACGGCTAATCGTTCTTTCTTGAGCGATAAGAGCCTCAGTGCC
>JAILIJ010000017.1 GCA_024695315.1 Bacteroidaceae bacterium | reverse complement strand
TAAGTACAAATGACAGAAATGCCATTAGCCAGTACGTTGGTCAGGGATATTTCGATGGACTCACAGGTGAAAGGATTCTTTCTAGCATTTCATCTATGCGTGAGGCTATGCTTACTTCTGATGCACGTCGTTCTATTATATATATTCTCCTTGGAGCAGCCGTAATCTTTTTCTTTGCACATTCAGCAAGTAAGAATGATGAAGAGATTCCTGCATCAAAGGTCACTATGATGTCGGTAGCCCTTTTGGTTCTTTGTCTTGTTGATATGTGGCAGGTTAACAAACGTTACCTCTACGATGAGATGTTTGTACGTCCTCAGGGAGTTAGTCGTATTCAGAAGACAGAGGCTGACGAATATATACTTCAGAAGAGCGGTACAGGTCGTGATTATCGTGTCTTGAACCTCACAGTATCAACTTTCAACGATAATTCAACAAGCGCATTCTATAGCAGTATTGGCGGTTATCACGCAGCTAAGTTGCGTCGTTATCAAGAACTCATCGAGGCTCGTATCTCAGGCGAGATGGGCAAGTTCTACGAAGCTTTGCGCAGCGCACCAATCGATACTGCTCGCATAATGAGTGAGGGATCAAAATATCCTATTTATGATTTCTCAAATGTCAATACAGACTCTCTGTTCCCTGTTCTTAACATGTTGAACACTCGTTGGTTTATTCTTGCTGCAGGTGAAGGTCAGAAAGTGCCAATCGAGAACAATACTGCAAATGGAAATGCTTGGTTTGTAACAGGAGTAGAATATGTTGATAATGCCAATCAGGAACTTGATGTCCTTGGTAAGATCAACCCAAAGCATACGGCTGTAGTATCAAAATCTGACTTCGGTTTCCTCAAGGCAGGAGGCGAAGGTTCTGTTAAGCTCACAAGCTATGAGGCTACTACGGCTAAGTATGAAATAGACTCAAAGCAGGGTGGTATGGTTGTTTTCTCAGAGGTTTACTACCCAGGCTGGAAGGCAACTATTGACGGCAATCCTGTCGAGATAGGTCGTGCAAACTATGTGCTCCGTGCTATTAATGTTCCAGCAGGCAAGCATGAGGTAGTTATGAGTTTCGACCCAGAAATAGTACACACTACAGAGACTATAGCTTATATAGCTTTGGCTATCCTTCTTCTTTCGGCTATCGCAGCGGTAGTGTTGAAGGTAAAGAAGGAAAATTAGAAACTCTGGGCTCTATAGAACCCAAAGTCTCCTTGGCTCCCTATGAAGCACTTTTGTTTTCTGTTGTTGATATTTACTCTCGCATGTACTTCAGAGCGAGAAAAAGATAATGAGTTCGTTTCTGGTCCTTACCGAATGAGGTGGGACCATAAAACGGACTCGTTGAATATCATAAAGCTGTTTGTCGAGGATGTGCAAGTGGACAGCCTTGTGCTGCCTTACCCAGTATATCGCTTCGACTATGGAGACCTTACTGGAGATAGTGTGCCGGAGATTGTCGTTGGCGTGATAAAGTCGACGAAATACTGGAAGGTAGAAGCTAAACGTCTGTTTATCTACCATCTCTATCACGGTAGGTATATTCGTCCTCTGTGGCTAGGGTCTAGAGTGGGAAATCCTTTGGAAGACTTCTCTGTGTGCCGTGACTCTTTTCCGGCAGTAATATGTACTAAGGAGAGGAAGCGTGACAGCACGCTTATTTATTCAAAATACAAGATTCAAGGCTTCGGACTGAAATATATCGGAGGCACGGAGACTGAAAATTAGAGATATGGAGAAAATGAAAAGCGTGATGATCTTAAATCTAAAATAGATGAATATAGACGATAAATCCCTGTGTCTCTAAAAAATATTATATAAGGAACAGTTAAATTTTTATATTATGAAAACTAAATCTTACTTTATTCTTATTGCCATGTCAGGTATGCTTCTTGGCAGTTGTGGCGGACAGAAATCTAAATCGTCTACGGCTGAAAGTAACGTGAGTCAGAAAGTGGATGAATGTCTTTCAAATAAAACGTTCTTTATGCTTACTGATGATAAGTTGCCTAAAGAAGTAAATCTTCAACAAGACATAAGCGAACTTTCTTACCAAAACCTCAGGTTGTTGAAGGCGTATGTATATGCTACTCATGGACATTGGTTCATGGAAGGAGACTTAAATACGTTTTTTTATTTGAAAACGGATTGGTATGAAGAGGCATGTTGGAAAGCTTGGTATAAGGACGGTATGGATAATTGGGATGAGGCTATTACCGAATTGCAAAAAAAATACATGGCAATTTATGAAAAAGACTATATGGCCACATATAAACTTATTCAGTTGTCGAAAGATGAACAGGCTTTTGTCGATGCTATTGATAAACGTATGAAGGAATTGAGGGAGAAAGGAGATGCTAAGTCGCCAGACGGCGTGGATATTCTCAATTCAGGTCTTGCTATCAATATGTATGCGATAAATGACCCAAGCAAGAAAATGCTTGAGATGCTTGGATCGTATAATGTGGCTATGGAGCCTTCGAACTATGAGCAGCTATTCAACGTGTATGAGAATAATGATTATCTTAGTATTCCGAATTTCGTAACTACGGATGTCATGATGCAGCTTTACCATATGTATTTCAGCTATGTATTGAAGGTGTTGGAAGGAAAAACTATGAATGATTGTTTAGCCCATGCCTTTAAGAACCTGTTGATTGAAAGTGCTGATAAGACAAGTGCTGAGGATGAGCAGACGAAGAAGAATGCGGCGTGGAACACAACTTTCTTTGCTGTGGGACTTAATCTGCTTGGCGAGAATCCATACGAGATAGCTGGTAGGGCTAATATAGATCTTGATAAGGCTATGGGCGATTATAAGGATGACTACGTGAGAGAAAGTAAGATGGTCATGCAAGCTCAGGATGCCACTTCGCCTTTCTTCGAATTACACGATAAGGTATTTATGTATAGCCTATTTAAGCCACGTGGACATTACACTCGAAAAGAATCCACGATGATGTATTTCCGCGCTATGATGTGGCTACAGAAGGGATGCCTGATGAGGGAAAATAAAGACCAGTTACGTCAGGCAATCAGTATGGCTCAATTGTTGAATACTACTCCTGATGCACGCAAGAATCTTGACAGGATTAATACGGCACTTACTTTCCTTATGGGAGAACCAGATAATGTGTCAATCATGGAACTGGCCGACCATCTTGCCTCAAAACATATTGTTGGGGCCGTGACGGATGCAGAACTCAAGACTGTAGACTCATGGTTGAAAGATATGTTCAAATTGCGTAACCGCATCAAACCAAAGGTTCAAATTGGTGATCAAGACCAGTTGAATCTTATGCCACAGCGCTATATGTTTGATAGTGAGATTCTCGGTACTATGTATGATCCTAAACAAAACGCAGAAAGGGCTTATCCTACAGGGCTTGACGTTATGGATATGCTTGGTGTGCAAAGGGCTTCTGAACTCTTGAAGGAAAACTATAATAAAGAGCATCCATGGAGCGAATACGATAAGGAGCGTGCAGAACTGAAGAAGAGACTTGACGGAAATATAGACTGGGATAAGACCATGTACAATAAGTGGATGAAGTCGCTCATTACGTTACAAAAGAAGGATAAGAATCAGCCGGGATTCATGAAGACTAAGTTATGGGCTACAAAGAGTCTTAATTCTGCCCTTGCTTCTTGGGCTTTGCTCAAGCATGATGCAATATTGTATGGTGAGCAACCTCTTGCGGCAGAGTGTGGAGACGGAGGCGATTTCCCTGATCCTTATTTTTATGGTTATGTAGAACCTAATATCGCTTTTTGGAAAGAGCTTAACGAGTGTATTTCTCTTCTTAATTCTATGCTCACGAATACAGGATTCCAAAATGAAGACTTAAAGGAAAAAGGAATGTCTATTTCAGAGATGGTGAATTTATTCCTTAGAGTTTCGAAGGCGGAAATAGATGGCAACTTTAAGCTATCTGATTTTAATGATTACTATACTATTCTGCATATTGGTAGCACGCTTGAATACATGACTTTGTCTCTTGTTGACCCAGATTTTACATTCAACAACTGGAATGACTTAAAGGGCGCAGATCGTAGTGTGGCACAGGTGGCAGATGTTTTCACACGCAACATTCACGGTTGTGATAAGGATGGCATTCTTTATGAGGCTTCAGGAAATGCAAATATAATATATGTAATAGTAAATATAGGGGGCGAGTATCGTCTTACACGCGGCGCTACGTATAGCTATTACGAGTTTGTACGTCCTGCGGAAGGACGACTGACGGACGAGGAATGGCAGAAGATGCTTATCGATGGCAAAGCTCCTGCTGTGCCAGAGTGGTTTGCTCCTTGGCTTCTAATGGATAAAAAGGTGGATTGTGACCAGAGATTCGTATATGGTAGTGGATGCTGATGTGTCCGTAAAGCAATATCAGGCTGCATGTCTCCGTTCCGTTGTGAGGCATGTAGCCTTGGCCTGTTCACTTGCGTTTATCTTATTTTTGGGAGTTGCATGTGGATATGGCGGAGGAAATGAATCTTCAGTAAGAACGGAAGAGAGAAGCGATACTTGCGGGACTGATGCTGATTCTTTGAAAATTGTACTCACCGGTGACCTACTTCTTGACCGAGGCGTGCGACCTGTTGTAGAAAGGCATGGAATGGAGTGGTTGCTGGATAGTGTTTCGCCTATGTTTAAGGCTGCCGACGCTGTTTTGGTAAACCTTGAATGTCCGCTCACTGATGTTGTCACTCCTCAACCTAAGCAATTTGTTTTTAGAGGCGATGTGGCATGGGCTGAGGGATTACGTAAGGCTGGTATTACGCATGCTTCGATGGCAAATAATCACAGTATGGACCAGGGCTTTCAAGGAGTTGAGTCTACGTACAAAAGCCTAAAGTCAGCCGGCATAGAACCTATGGGATGTGGGCGAAATGTGAAGGAACGGCTTACGCCAGTTCTCATAAAAAAGGGAAATTTGTGCGTTGCCGTCTTTAGCGACGTCTTGTTTCCAATT
>JAILIJ010000346.1 GCA_024695315.1 Bacteroidaceae bacterium | reverse complement strand
AACTAATAATTTAATAATTTTGCACTTGCTTCTGGAATCCGCCAATGTTAAATTTTATGTTAAAGTTTTTTTTAATGGAGAAAAATGAGCAGAAAAGACAATTTTTTATCATCTTTGAATATTCATCTGACGATGTGCTTTAAGCTCCGATTCCAAAAGGGGGTGAGATAAATTTCAAACATCAGAAATGGATACTCATCAGCAATGGAATACGAAGTTGTTCCGAAGGGAATACGAAGCGTTGTCGAAGGAGGTGGGGTAAGAAAGTACGTCTGTTTTGACGCACTTTTTTTGTTTTATACGATAAGTATAAAATAACTGTCTGTTAAGCTATAAAATAGCAAAAATTGTGCTGCTAAAAGATAAGTCCCAAAATCGTAGGTCAACACTCATTGGTGCTACCGATGGAACTGAAACGATTAATATTTGTTTGTTTTGTAAAACTCTTGAAAACGAATGTGTTGTCGTCGTTGAAAAAGAATTAAAAAATAGCCCAAATGATATGGAGATCATAAACATGTGGGCTGATAAGTCTTTCGGAGATGCAGATGCTCGTTCTAATAAACGCCCCCTGCAATCAACGTCTAAACCTGCAAATACAGATAAATCCACAAATGCAGTAACCGTTATCTCCGACATAGACATTGCAAAGATATGTAAAGATGCTGAAATGCTAATACTTAATGGTGAAAAAGTGCTACAATTTGCTAAATCATTAGATCTTGGCAGAATATTTTTAATTGGAATGTCACATTTATATATTTATTCAGTTTAATAAGTTCGGCAAAGTTACATTTGCAGTAGGTAAAAGGCGTTATATTTAAGTCTTGGGAATTGTAGTTGGAGTATTTTGAAGCAAGTAACCATGCCAAAACTGAATACGTTAAGCATAAAGGGGTTCAGTAGCAAAAATGGTTTTGTGGTATGTTCTCCGCCCACGCCTGTAACTGTTTTTTCGAAAGCGAACTTTATGCGGTAGCAGCAAGTGAAGTAAGAATGCGAAGAACGAAAAAGAGATTAATGGACTTTACAATTTTCAGTATTGAACCTAAAATGTCTCATTTCATATTAAAATTTTTCTAAGAAAAATGTTTGTTCGATTACAAAAAGTGTTATCTTTGTGGCAAAGGATAAAATATCAACCATGAAATACAGATTTTGGAATCTGTGAATCTTAAATCAATTTACTAAACAATATATAATATGGCAAATCTTAAGGAACAAATTCAAGACGCCTGCTCTTTAGCAGACAAAGTGCTAAAAAATCCGGGAGTTGATCTCTCTTCAATCGCAGGTAGTGCTGCTCCGCTTCTTTCAAAGTTAACTGGTAGTGGAGGAGGACTTGGCTCTATGTTGGGTGGACTTGCAGGTTCTGTCCTTCCTTCTTTGTTGAGCGGTAAACTATCAGATGATGATAAGGCAAACTTGACAAAAATGATAAATGAGAAATTACAACTTGTTAAGGATAAATTGGGCAATCCGGCAGTTTTGAAGGATTTAGAAGTAAAAAATCTCAACGACGTGCTTGGAATACTTGAGATGGTCAAAAAGATGGTAAAGTGAGAATTTATATTTTTTTTGAGAAGCCTGCAATAGCAGGCCTTTTTTATGGCTATCGTTGAGGCTGATTACGTCATTCTTATGTGAAATAAAAAAGAGGTGTATCGAACGATACACCTCGTATTCAAGTTAACCTTGAAAATCTTTTACCTAATAACTAATTCCCTATACCCAATACTAATAATCTTTTAACCTAAACTAACTAATGAAAACGAAAGTAAAAATTTAATTAACCCTCTTAACTATCTGAATAAAACTTTTTTTAATTTTGATGTGACAAAGATAATTTACAAAAAATATAATTGCAAGTATTTTTATACTTTCTTTATATCATTTTACTTTAATGTATATTTCATTTTAAGACAATTAGGCTGTTTGGACTTTCATTTTTAGTGAAAAGTTTTAAAAATAATGCATAAGTGTGGTTCTTGTATGTGAAAAGTTTTATTTTTTTGCAAAATTATACGTGAAGATATAATTAATGCATTATTCCCAATACTTACTAAATTTTTCTCATTCAAATCTTATTATTACATGATATTCATTTTTGGTGGATGACGAATTCTGGAACGAAAATTCAGAATTAAAATTAATGGAAAATAGTAGTTAACAAATAAAATGTTCTGAGACTTGACTGAAAAAGTACAGCTCATAGATTTTTATCTGTTAACTACTATCTATATTAATTTACATTATAAGAGCACCTATGATGTAAATCGTGTATATTTATCTAACGGCAGAGGTGTTATTTTAATAGTCTTAATCAAGAGAATACTGTATTGTATTTACAACTCTTACATTTTTGATATATGGAGTGTTAGCATCTCTATCCTCTATAGAAAAAAATCCCTGTTGGGCATTACGAATATCGCCAATTTTGCTGTCAGAATCATCGGCAAACTTTTCTGCAGTTTCGCGTGCGTTCTTAGTTGCCTCTTCAACCATTTCAGGTTTTATTTTATTAAGACCTGTAAATTCGTAAGAAATACTGTTATTGCCATACTCTTCGTTGACAAGTGCGATTCCCTGTTTCATAAGCTCTGCCTGTTTATTCATGAGCATTCGTACTTTGTCCACGTTGCTTGAGGTTACGGTTATTACGCTCTCTGCCTTATATCTGTAGTTCAGAATGTCATTTCCGTAATTATCTGCCTGTCGGTCAGTTATAGTAGGAGGATTGATGCTTATTTCTTTATCCGTAATTCCACCGGCCTTTAGGAAGGCGACGAGTCTTTTGTTCTTTTGCTCCATAATGTCGTACATCTCAGAAGGATCATTTCCAATCTCCTTGTAGATGAGTGGCCATGTGACCTTGTCTGCTTTCACTTCACGTTCTGACAAGCCTCTAACTGTTATGCAACGATCTCTGTCTTTGAAAGTTACAATACCACTTCGTATTTCGCTTCCCAAAATCACTAATCCAGCAGCAATAATTGCTGTTGCGATGAATAAGTTCTTAGAATTCATTTCCATTTTGTTTATGTTTTTATAAGGTTATTTGACTTAATTGTGTTTATTCTTTTCTAATTTACGTTGATGAGTGGGTTGTGCAAACTTAATGTTCTAGATTATGGGTGTTTAAATCTGCTTATTTAAGATGACAACTCCTCGAACTTACATTTTTATTCTTTTCGGCGTTCCAAGCTGGATACAAACTCAGCATCGTATCCTAATTTGCTGAGAAGCGCAGAAATGGCAGACTTAGCGTATAGATTGCCTTTGTCGCGGTTTTCTCGAGTATCGAATTTCCTACGAATTTGTCCGGCAACCTTTTTCTTTAGACCATTAGTATTTGGCATGGCTTCTATCCAAAAGTCTTCATCATCTGAGATGAATGGCGAATTTTGAGTTGAAGCAACATATTCCAGTTCTGGCAGATAGACGAAGATGCGGTTTAGTGTATCTTTCTTATATACCACCTTATCAAGATTCAACTTGTAGCTGCATTTTTGACGTAGTATTTGTACGCAAGAATGTTCTTCGGGAATTATGC
Source organism: Bacteroidaceae bacterium (assembly GCA_024695315.1). Classification (GTDB taxonomy): domain Bacteria; phylum Bacteroidota; class Bacteroidia; order Bacteroidales; family Bacteroidaceae; genus Minthosoma. Next base: position 2,351 of record JAILIJ010000346.1, on the reverse strand, counting down.
CGAGGTGCCTTTCTGTCTTTTGGAAAGTCGTGTAATCTTCTATTATTGCACTACATACATAAATCTCACCAGTCGGACGTACATTCTCAATCTCAATTGGCGTATTCTCAATAACTACTTTCTTATGTATTTCTTCAATATTATTGTTTGAACATTCGAAAATGACGACAAGTATAAGCGCTAAAAGAAGAAGGGATAGGGCGGCATAGAATAATAGCCGCTTGTGGCCCATGATGACTTTGGTTATATTGTTATTTTTTAGAAGTTGTATAAATTTGTACATTGTCCCAACCTAATGATTTTATGATTGATTCGAATAGAGTTTTTGCATTTTGCTCGATATCTTTGCCGATAATGCCAGAAAGATCCTCTTTCAAGACTGCCTCATAGCCTTTTCTTCGGATTTCTTCCTCTAATTGGTGTCCGATTTTGTCGCGCAATCCTGTGGAAATGCTCGTTACGGATGCTCTGTCTATTTCTGCGTTGTAGCCTGCATCTATGATTTTGGGCTTAGGTAGGTATACGATTACTGCCGTGCTGTCATCTGTAAGTTTGATGTCATCAAGTTGTAACTCTCTTAAATCGTATCCATATTTGATTTTTACTTCGACAGGAATGATACATTTCCTTTCGCCGTATTTCCAGGTGGAAGGTGAGGTCCAGGAAAAACGCTCGTTCTTGTTGGAATCGTATATGGCTATCTTTCTTATTGTTACTTCTGTAGTGGCAAGGTCGGCACTTTGACGCAGCTGAGAGAGAATCTCGCTTGTGCCAGGCAAAACATGCTCGGACTCAATGCTGTCATATACGACGTTTGTAGTTTTTTCTCTACTACATGAACAGCCGTATGGGATTGATAGCATCACTAGAGTTGCGGCAGCGAAAAATATTGCTTGTTGCGTTTTTATTGCTTTTTTTACTTGAAACATAGTTTTTGTTAACGTTGTTCGAAGAAAAATTTGTACTTTCGTGTGCAAATTACGAAAAAATATTTGATATGAAAAAATTATTTACCTTGGCAATGTGTATAATTGCAACAATTTGTGCTAGTGCACAGCAAATTTCACTTGACGATGTGGTCAATTTGGCTTATCGTCCTAAGGCCATTTATGGAGTTACACCTCTTCCGGGAGGAGAGACGTATTCTCAATTAAGTGATAATGGCAAACAGATTATACGACGTTCTTTTAAAAATGGTGAGGCTTTGGGAGTTATTTTTGATGTGGATAACGCTCGTGGACCTAAACTCACAAGAATTGATGGATATATAATGTCTCCTGATGAAAAGAATATCCTTATCGAAACGGAGAGAAAACAGATTTATAGACATTCGGCTACTTCTGTCTATTATATCTATAATGTACATAATAGAACACTTACACCTTTGTCAAAAAACGGACCACAGGAGTGTCCTAAGTTTTCTCCAGACGGATATACTATAGCTTTTGTCCGTGATAATAATATCTTTATCGTAAAACTTCTCTTTAATAATGCGGAAGTACAGGTTACAAAGGATGGGGAATTTAATAAAGTAATCAATGGAAAGCCTGACTGGGTATATGAGGAGGAGTTTAGCTATAATTGTGCTTATGACTTCAGTAATGATGGACAGATGCTTGCATGGGTAAGATTTGACGAATCACAAGTCAGCACTTTTTCTTTTCCTTGGTTCCAAGGATCTAATCCTACAAAATCTCAATACAGACTTTACTCAGGACTATATGAATATAAGTATCCAAAGGCTGGTGAACAAAATTCTAAGGTGTCTGTTCATAGCTATGACATAAAGAGCCGCGTGATTCGTAATTTGGATGTGCCCGTTGAGGCTGACGGATATATCCCACGTATTCAGTTCACAGGTGAGAAGGATATGCTTGCGGTAGTTACACTTAATAGACACCAGGACCAGATGGATGTTTATATGGTAAATGCTCGCTCGACGGTTTCACAACTTATCCTTCGTGAAAAGAATGATAAGTATGTTAATGTCAAAGCCTATGAAAACCTGGATTTCTCAGGAGACCAGTTTGTCTTACTAAGCGATCGTGATGGATATCTCCACATGTATCTTTATACAAAAACTGGTACTCTTATTCGCCAACTTACAAAAGGAAATTTTGATGTGACGGTTTTCTACGGAAAAGATGCCGATGGAAAGCACTTCTATTTTGCAAGTAATGAGGGAAGTCCGCTTGAGCAATATATTTATAAGGTGGACTTGAGTGGAAAGCGTACTAAATTGTCAAGTCTGAAGGGATATAATACTGCAATTTTCTCTGATGGATGTACATATTTTATGAATACGTATTCTTCTATGACTACTCCACAAGTGTACTCTTTATGTAATGCTT
>JAILIJ010000301.1 GCA_024695315.1 Bacteroidaceae bacterium | reverse complement strand
GAATGAAGGATTCCAACCAAATTGTTTCGTAAACGATCGTCAACTGGCTCAGGTGACATTTGCGATGAGAATATTTGATCATGATGTGGATATTTCATATTCTACGCGAGAACCTGAGAATATACGTAACAATATGTGTACGTTGGGCGTGACAACCATGTCAGCGGCTAGTAGAGTTAATCCTGGAGGTTATTATACTTATCCTGAGGCTCTCGAACAGTTTACGGTAAGTGATGACCGTAGTGTTGAGGAGATTGCATCTGCCCTTAAGCAACGTGGAATCGAGCCTGTGTGGAAGGACTGGGATGGGTCGTTCGACCACATAAAAATGATTATTTAGATGAAGACTGTAGTAATTACTCTTCCAGACTTTTTTGATGGAGAAGCAGAACGTATTGTTCGGTTTCTCCATCAAGGTAATGTGGATATTATACATCTCAGGAAGCCATCATCTACATTAGAAGAACTGGAAGCCTTGATTAGGCAAATCCCTGAGTCTTATTATGGATGTCTTGTTCTGCATGACCACCATTCTTTGGCTGAAAAATATAATCTGTTTGGCGTTCATCTAAACGGGCGAAACCCACAGCCTCCCAAGGGGTGGAAGGGAAGTGTGAGTCGTAGCTGTCACAGTCTTAAAGAAGTGGAAGTTTGGAAGAGTCGCTGTAATTACGTATCTTTGTCTCCGATTTTTGACTCTATATCCAAAAAGGGATATATGTCGTCATTTACTCAAGAGCAACTTGATGAGGCTCGAATCCGAGGAATTATAGACGATAAAGTATATGCTCTTGGTGGGGTAACATTTGAAAAGTTTAAGGTATTAGAACAGCTCGGCTTTGGTGGAGCTATGATATTGGGAGATGCATGGAAATAGTATTGACAATAGCGGGAAGTGATAGTTCTGCGGGGGCTGGAATACAGCAGGACTTAAAGACTATGACCGTACTTGGCACGTATGGCGCGACAGTTATTACGGCTATTACTTCACAGAATACTTTGGGGGTACAAGGAGTCATGCCTGTACCTAAAGATGTGGTGGAGAGTCAACTCCGCTCGGTACTTTCTGATTTGTCCATTGGCGCAGTAAAGATTGGGCAGATTCCGAATGCAGATGTTGCGCATGTTGTTGCTTCTACGATTTTGGAACATTACCATACCCAGCAGGTGTTGTTTCCTATAGTTTATGACCCTGTTATGATTTCTACGAGCGGGCATGAGTTGATGAGTAGTGATGCCGTGTCTACTGTCATTTCTGAACTTTTTCCTATTTGTACACTTATAACTCCTAATATTCCAGAGGCAGAATTTCTTGTCGGTCGAGAACTTATATGTGCGGAGGATGTTGTAGAAGCGGGCCGTGAACTTGTTTCGCTCTTTGGAACTAATTTCTTGATAAAGGGTGGGCATGGAGACGGTAAGATGATGGTGGATAGACTATTCTTAATTGATGGTTCTATGCATGAATTTGAAACAGAAAAGGTGTGCTCTAAGAATCTGCATGGAACTGGTTGCACGCTTTCGTCTGCTATAGCTGTGGGAATGGCAAAGAGGCTTGACATGAAAACTGCGGTGGCTGAGGCTAAGGACTATGTGACGCGTGCTATTGAAGGTGGTAAGGATTTGAAGATTGGAGCTGGTAACGGCCCTTTGTGGGGAGTTGGGATAGTTAAGAGTGAAAAGTGAAGAGTGAAAAATGAAAAGTAAAACTACATAATTTCAAAAAAAATATATGGGAATTGTTGCAACTATAAATGATTACTTGTGGCTATTAGTTATAGGCATGCTGGTCTTGTGTGCTGTTTGGTTTACTATACGTCTGAAATTGGTTCAGTTTCGTATGGTGAAGCAGATGGTAGGAGTGATGTTTCAAAAGCCAGGTAAGGGCGAAATCGGTTCTTTTCAGGCTTTTGCTGTTGCTTTGTCCAGTCGTGTGGGAACAGGTAATCTTGCGGGTGTAGCAAGTGCCATATATGTCGGAGGTCCTGGAGCTGTATTATGGATGTGGATTATGGCTCTGCTAGGTGCGGCGACGGCATTTGTGGAGTCTACTCTTGCTCAGTTGTATAAGCGAAAGGGAGAGGATTCCTATTATGGCGGTCCTGCCTATTATATGGAAACAGGACTTGGTAAGCGCTGGATGGGTATTTTGTTTGCGATTCTCATAACGTTGACATTTGCTTTGGCTAATCAAGTTGTTCAGAGTACCACCCTTTGTGATAGTTTGTCCGATACTTTTGTATGGAAGAAATCTTGGGTAGGAATAGTGCTTACTATTGCCACTTTAATAGTTATTTTTGGCGGCATCAAACGAATTTCTCATTTTGCATCTTTGGTTGTTCCTTTCATGGCTATTGGTTTCATTATCCTTGCTTTAGTTATTGTTGGAATGAATATTATGGATTTACCAGATGTTCTTGGTCTTATTTTTGAGGATGCTTTAGGTATTCGTCAAATAGCTGGAGGTGGTGTCGGCGCTGCTGTCATGCAAGGGGTAAAGAGAGGATTGTTCAGTAATGAGGCGGGCGAGGGTAGTGCTCCTAATGCTGCAGCAATAGCTGAAACTTCACATCCGGTAAATCAAGGTCTACTTCAGGCACTTGGCGTTTTCGTGGATACTATTGTGATTTGTACTTGTACGGCTTTCATCATTATAATATCAGGAAAATATGATTGTGGGAAAGATGGTATTTTATTGACGGCTGAGGCTCTTGAAACCGAGGTTGGTGCCTTTGGACGATACTTCATTACGGCTGCAATTTTCCTTTTTGCTTATTCTACAATTATTGCCAACTATTTTTATGGTGAAACAAATATTCATTTCATAACACGTAATAAGTGGGCTATCTTCGCTCTCCGCGTGTTGACTGGTGGTGTTGTTATGCTTGGTGCTTTGGTAGATTTGCAGACAGCATTCATATTTGTGGATCTTTGTATGGCGATGATGACAATTACAAATCTGGTAGCAATATCAGCTCTTTTCCCAAAAGTGGTTTATCTTTTGGAGGATTATAAGTCTCAGTTGCGTCAGCATAAGGAACCTGAGTTTCATCGCTCTCAAATGATGGAGGAAGCTGACAAACTGGAAGCATGGGAATGATTTATGCTGACATTTTTGTCAGTATGGGTCATAAATGTAAAATAATAGTCTTAAGAATATTATGTTATGAGGTTTGAATGGCAGAGTAAATTGTGTGTGTTGAATATGTTTCGGTATTAGCTACATTATAATAATGTATTTAGGGACTTATCGTATTTCTTAAAAAAAGAACGCCAATTATGGCGTAATTTTTTACCCCACCTCCTTCGGCAACGCTTCGTATCTCCTTCGTATGACCTTCGAATTTCATAGCTGATGAGTATCGATTTCGAATGATTGAAATTTTAGCTCACCCCCAGATGGAATCGGAGACAGATGCAAGTCGTCAGATGAATGACTAAAAGTAGTTAAATTGTTCCTGTTTCCCTATTTTTGCGTTTACTTTTTGGTAAATTTAGAGTTTGTTAACATTTGGCAGAAAATCGATTCGAAGAACTGTAATCTCGAGTTTGCAATTGTGGATAAACATAGAAAATGACTTATCATATATTTTATCAAAAAGGTATGAACTTAAAATAATGCGTCATTTTACGTTAATTTGGGTTACCCTTTTATAAAAGTGTCCAAAAATGTTACACTCAAAGGTGAAATATAAAAAAATTAACATTGTTTTACATTTCATCTGTGGTCATATTTATGAAAAAAGATAACTTTGTGCGATTTTTAATAAAACTATTATTTCTATAATGAAAGTAAAAGCATTTATTTCGATTTTAGCTATGGCAATCGCAACATCTGCTGGTGCTCAACAGTCAATAGGTATCAAGTTAGAAAACATGGATACTACTGTGAAGCCAGGTACTGATTTCTATCGCTATGCTTGTGGCACATGGATGAAGAATAATCCATTAGGCCCAGAGTATGCACGTTTCGGCTCTTTTGATATTGTAGCTGAGGAGAATAACAAACGTATTCGTGAGATTATTGAGGGACTTGCTGCTCAGAATAATGAGAAGGGTTCTTTGGCTCAGAAGATTGGCGATCTATATGCTATGCGTATGGATTCTGTCCGTCTTAATAAGGACGGTATGAAGCCTGTACTTGTTGACTTGAAGCGTGTGAAGGCTGTCAAGACAAGAGAGCAGCTTGTTGCTCTTATTAACAAGTTTAATGTTGAAGGTGTATCATTTGGCGAACTTTGGGGCTCTTATCTTGGTGCTGACATGATGTCATCAAAGGACAATCTTCTTAGCATCAGCCAGGGCGGATACAGCATCGAACGTGATTATTATGTAGAGAAGGATGATGCTAATAAGCAGATTCTTGAGTACTACAAGCAGCACGTTATCAATATGTTTAAGCTTGTAGGTGAAAAGGATGAGGCTGCAGAGAAAATCATGGAGAATGTTCTTTATGTAGAGACTCGTATGGCTAAGGCTGGTAAGAGCAATACAGAACTTCGTGATCCTGCAAGCAACTACCACAAGATGTCTTTCTCTGACTTCAAGAAGCAGTTTGCTGGATTTGACTGGGATACATATTACAAC
>JAILIJ010000211.1 GCA_024695315.1 Bacteroidaceae bacterium | reverse complement strand
ATCGTATCGAAAGAAAACAATATAGGCTGTGTAACAGCCATTTGCAGATGTTTGATGTTTACACTCATACTCTCAATTGTTAAATCCATTAAGTTAACTCACACTAAAACCAGTAGAACCACATTTTTTTATACTCAAGCCTTACCTGCTTTTCTTATTTCAAATTAAAGTTGTATATTTGCAATAGCCTCTGCTAATAACTATATATCGTGTTCAAATATTCAAGAAGAAGATTATATAATGTTAATGAATAATTTTATTTTACATAGCAACATAGATTTGGAGAACAGATTTCTGATGGTATTCATATCATCAGATGCAGTAAATGGTATGAGGACAATTCTATCAAAGGATAAGCCTATAGGTAAAGCTTTAAAAAACATTGTAAAAACCTACACCTTTCTTTACTGGATGAATAAGAATGGACAAATTCATGTTCCGAAAGAGGATCTTGTCAAGATGATCTATACAGATGAGAGACACAGAAATAGGTTTAAAAGAGCATTAAATATCTTAGAGGAAGCAAATCTCATTAAAGTAACATATAACCCAAGTAATAAAGGGCAAAAGCCTTACTACACATATAAAACATATACTTTTGAATATAATCATACATCAGACAAAGAAGAAATATTCGAATATAAAATACCAATCAATTCTTGTTTTACTTTGTTTGGCGAAAAATTTCTTTCTTGTTTAATTAATAATAATCAGCCTTCTTCTTTCTCCCATATATACCCTACCAATTCTCTTTCTTATAACAATATAGATACTTTTGAAAAACAATTCCTTGGTTGGTATGACGAATTGTCCTTTGGGAATATGGTTGTCCCAACAGGGCGTTTCTCAGAAAAAGACAAACGCTTTTATCAGTACTTTCATACAATGCCGAAGGAAGAACGACTGTCAACCGTCATGTGGAATGGTGAGCATGTTGTAGAAGTCTGGGACGCTCACTCTGCATTCTTTATCGTCATGGGATACTACCTGAAGTATTTCAAAGAGTACGAAACAGAACAAGAGAGAGATAAATTTATAAAGGAAGCTGACTTGATGATGAAATTAGCTGTTAATGACAGACTATATTCTTCACTTCAGAAATACCATAACGAACATGCACTAAGTCCTGTGACTTGTATCACAAGAGATGGCATGAAGAAAGAAGTACAGAGATACATAAGTAAGTCATACAAAAGACTCTTTAATACAAATGGAGAAAGAACCAAGTATTTAGATGCCCAATGGTGTAGGTATATTGATGAGTACTTCCAACGCAATTTCCCAAACATTAGGCTATGGATATTGAATTACCCAAGACACAAAGAAATAAAAGACGTTGTAGACGGAAATGGCATGACACATAAGAATCAACTTGTAAGTGTTTCCGAAATTCATCATGACATAATGCCATTCGAGTTTGAGCTTGTCAGTATTGGGTTATGTAAAGACATCTACAAACTATTCAAGATAAAGAGTGTTACTGTTCATGACGCTATCTATATGAAGACAAGCGATGCTGATAAAATCTCTAGTAGTAAAATTGACGAATTGCTTTCCGAACGTCTTGGCATTTGTGAAAAGGCACCTCGATCATACGCACTATTTTAACCACTGCATAGGGCCGAGAACAGAGAACATTAAAAAGGTCTTCTGACAATCAACATTTTTGAGAATCGGTAGGGTATATATGGAGAAGAGAGAAAAAGAGTATTTATAATAATATGCAGAACAGCACTATCTTCATTCCTGTATTCAAAAAACAGAAAGTTTCCGAAAAAATATTTTGAGTTTTTTTGAATACAATATTTCCAACTTTTTCCCGAAACAAAAGTTACAATATAAATCCAAGATTTATTTGAATAATAGTTATGAATAGACGTAGCATTATTTATGGTAGAGTTAGCTCTACAAGTGAAAGGCAGAACACGGATCGCCAGACCTACAGCCTGACAAAGCTGATAGACGCGAACAATGATTTGTTGGTACACGATCCATTCCTGGAGCATATATCAGGCGCAACGCCCAACAAGGACAGACCTGTATTTATGGACTGCCTTACTTACGCCAAGGATAACGCAGTAGATGTCATCTACTTCTCATCGATGGACAGGATGGGACGTGCAATCTGGGAAGTACTTGAATCAATCAAGTTCTGCCTCGACAACAGGATCAACTGCATCTTTCAGAAGGAAGGAATGAGCCTATATCTAGATGATGGTACGGAGAATCCCTTCCTCGCCATCTTCTGTTCAGTCATCTCCACATGTGCAAAGGTAGAGAGGGATTCCATCAAGTTCCGTCTCGATGATGCCCGTCGCAGGAAGATTGAGTTGGCCCTGTCAAGCGGAAAGACCCTCGCTGAAGTGGGATTCGGCAGGCCCAAAGGATCTGTCAAGACTAAAGAAAAAAAGGAACAGGAATACGCGGCTACCATCAAGGCACTGAAGCGTGGATTGTCCCTGAGGGATGCAGCAAAGATAAGTGACGTATCTATCAGCACATGCCAGCGTATCAAGAAAGAGTTCGCTCTCTGACTTCCTCGTATAACATGTTAGATTGCAAGTCGTATCTGTTGATATGGCTTGCATCTGTTTCTTTGTACCAGGAGGATCAGCGGATCACCCTCCTGTCATAATCTCACTAAGATTAAGTCTGGGTCCGAGGTCTGATCGATCCACTCCAGCTTCAGAGAGTTATATCTGATGGAGATGATGGACTGTCGTCTGGAGCTTCCTAATCTCACTAAGATTAAATTTTCTGAAAAGGTCGTCTCTCCTGCTCAAGTCATCATGGAGTTGCCTGACATTCAGACGAACAGGATCACCACAGTCCCTTAACGTCGATGAGATTACATTCTGTACTTCCAGGTTACTGGCATTGAGATTCCTAAATTTCAAGGCATTGCCGATTTACGGATTGCCCCGTGGGGGCAGTTTCGTCGTTTTGGCTCTAACATCAGTGAGATTATTTTCTAGATGATACAGAAACTGGCAGAATGAACTGTAGTGATTTCGGCTGAAAATGTGGATGAAAAAGCGGAAAAATCCACGGAATAGCAGAAAAAAGTGTATTAAAATGAGCGAAAAGCATCATACTAATGAATTGTTTTCAATAGAAAAGGATCGTTTTATAAACGGAAACACCTTTGTATGATGGGAACGGAAACGTCATACAGCCTAAAAATGAAAGTCGGTATCATCGTAGGGTGGTATTCCTTTTGCTTTATTGAACAGAGGTTGATTCCGTACCATTTTTGAAGTGCATTTTTTCCTTGATTCAATAATAAGGTGGAGCTCATGGGTAAAAACTAACAAATAGTGATAGTTTGTTTATGCTTGTGCTTCTATATCTCAATTATATTTTGTATCTTTGCACCAAAGTTCTTTGAATGTCCTTGTCTGGTCAAATAGTGGAAAAAAGGTATGTCTTTTGATCCCAAATTGTACCAAAAATAGCTATGTGGCTGATTGTCAGTACTGATTAAATAAGAGGAGGTGAAGTAAGCAATTGCTTCACAACCTCAAAGAAAGATGAGGAGGTGAAGTAAGCAGATAATAATAGAGAGGGTGTGTCAAAATAGGCACACCCTCATTCGTTTTCCCCTTCAATCATCTACTGGAAAATGTTCATAATAAATATCTGCGATTGTATCGGCAAAGCCCCATCCACAAGGTGAGGCCCATTCCACACATTGTTTTAACCGGGGTTTAAAGAAATCCAACATATTGTTCTTGGCAATGAATGCCATAGTTTTTTCGAAGTTATTTTCTACAGATGTGTAGTATTGCTCCCACATGTCTCCATAGTCGTAGGTGAAATGGCAGGCATTTTCAACGTAACAAAGCATTAAATCGGCCAATTTTTCTGGA
>JAILIJ010000229.1 GCA_024695315.1 Bacteroidaceae bacterium | reverse complement strand
AAGTTAAGATCCTTAAAGAGAACTTTATCTCCAAAGGCCTTTGCCATGTGCTTAGCCTCAATAACCTTATTACCAAGACGTGGTCCATTAGGGATGAAGATTTCGAGTTTTTCTTCACGTTCCTTCTGTTCCTCGTTAAGCATCTTATCGTAAGAGTTCAAACGTGCCTTACCCTTGGCCTGACGTGCCTTAGGTGCCATACGCACCCACTCCAACTCACGTTCGAGAGCCTTACGGCGCTTACTTGCAGTTTTTTCTTCCTGCGCCATGCGCTTAGATTTCTGGTCGAGCCAACTTGAGTAATTACCCTTCCAAGGAATACCCTCGCCACGATCAAGTTCAAGAATCCACTCACTTACATCGTCAAGGAAGTAGCGGTCGTGCGTAACAGCTATTACAGTACCTTCATACTGTTGTAAGTGCTGCTCCAACCAGTCTATTGATTCTGCATCAAGGTGGTTGGTAGGCTCATCGAGAAGGAGAACATCAGGCTTAGAAAGCAATAGACGACAAAGAGCTACTCTACGTCTTTCACCACCTGACAAATTCTCAACGCTCCAATCGCCAGGAGGACAACGAAGAGCATCCATAGCTCTCTCCAACTTGCTGTCCATATTCCACGCATCAGTAGAGTCAATTATATCCTGAAGTTCTGCCTGACGGTTCATCAATTTATCCATCTTGTCTGCATCCTCATAATACTCAGGCAGTCCGAACTTTTCGTTTATCTCGTCATATTCGCGAAGAGCGTCATAAACATATTGTACGCCCTCCATCACATTCTCCTTGACAGTCTTAGCCTCGTCAAGGTGTGGTTCCTGTGGCAGATAGCCTACACTATATCCAGGGCTCCATACCACTTCTCCTTGGAACTGAGTATCAAGTCCTGCAATAATCTTCATGAGAGTTGATTTACCAGCACCATTCAAACCCACGATACCAATTTTAGCACCATAGAAGAAAGAGAGGTAAATGTTCTTTAGCACTTGCTTCTGATTCTGCTGAATGGTCTTGCTAACGCCAACCATCGAGAATATCACTTTTTTATCATCTACTGTAGCCATCTATATTTAATTGTTTTTGTGTCAAAATAATTTTTCGATTTATATTCGTGACAAAGTTACATAAAATCCTTGATACAAACAAATATACATCTATCTGTATTTTTAGCATACTAACATGCTTCGATACTATGTCCCGAACTAACATACCGGCATTTCCTATACACTAACAAAATGTGCTGAAAAAGCTTAGTTATCATATAAACAAACACTCAAGCAATTCAAAATTGCATGAGTCAAACCATTCTATTTATCAAATCTTAAAAAATACGAATTATCATCGTGCTTTTCATTATCCCGATTAAGGCCAATCTCGTCAGGGTATAGTTTTCTACCCCACCTCCTTCGACAACGCTTCGTATGCCCTTCGTGTGCCTTCGTAATTTTCTTTTAATTATTTACGATAGAATTTATCATTTTATCTAAAATAAAATTCACTCACTACTACAGCAAATCTAGCTTGGAGCATCATCGTCAGATGAATGTTCAAATATAGTCATTTTTAATGCGTTTTGCAATAGATTTGCAAAATAGTTCGTAATATTTAACTTTATTTAACGCGATTTACAATCACACATCGCTTTATGACACATTTTTTCACAAAATCAAGTATCTGGTCCTGTAATACCAAAATTAGAGAAAACACATGATTTTACGGCTTAATATTGTAGTAAAATTTTAAGGAAGAAAATCGGATAAAAGCTCTCTATTATCATATTTTTCCCAACATAACAATACTACTCATGATGATATGGTTCACCCTTAATAATAGTCATGGCTCGATAAATCTGTTCCACAAAAATAAGACGAATCATCTGATGTGAAAAGGTCATCTTAGACAGAGAAATTTTCTCATTTGCAGCATCATAAACAGCCTGTGAAAATCCGTATGGTCCACCCACCACAAACACCAGGCGCTTATTTACCGTATTCATCTTACGAGTCATCCAATCCGCAAATTCCACAGAACGAAATTCCTTGCCGTGCTCATCAAGAAGAACAACATGGTCTCCGCCTTGTATCTGTTTGAGAATTAGTTCACCCTCAGACTGCTTCTGCTGGTCCGAGGATAAACTCTTTGTATTCTTTAGTTCTGGAATAGTGATGATTTCAAAGCCAATATAGTGCTTTACCCTCTCCACGTATTCGTCAATCAATTTTACGAAATCCTTGTTTACTGTTTTTCCAACTAAGACAAGAGAAATCTTCATATATTTTATTTGTTTATAAGTTGTTAAGAAATGAAGGAAATCAAAAGACTATCTGATTACCTGTTTCACTCCCTTTACAGTCTGTATCTTCTTTATTAAAGCAGATAGCTGTTTTTGTTCCTGTATCATTATGGTAAGTGTTCCAGAGAATAAGCCATCTTCTGATGATTGGATACTGATTCCTCGCAAAAGGACACTCTTTTCCTTATCAATAATGGAAGTAATATTATTTACAATACCAATATCGTCATGACCTACGACACGAAGTGTAACAGGATATTGACCACTCCCCTTACCTGCCCAACGTGCTTGAATAACCCTATATCCCATATTTTCTCGCATACGTTTAGCATTAGGGCAATCGCACCTGTGGATTGTTATACCTCGGTTTATAGTAACAAAGCCAAACACGTCATCACCATAAATTGGATTACAACATTTAGCAAGCGTATATTCTATTCCCTTCACATTATTGTCCAAAACAAGCACATCCTTATTGCCCTGTGCCTTATCATCTGGAGCAGTTACAACATAATTTTCTGCGCTATGTAGCGGATTAATCTCATTACCAGCATTATTCTCGCGCTCTACAGCCTCAACATAACGTTCAATAACGGTATTTACGTCAAGAATTTCTTCAGCTATAGCCTGATAGAATTCATTTGTATGCTTATAACCCAAACGCTTTATAAGTTTTGCCATACGAGCCTCATCAAGTTCAATTTTTCTATTCTTGAACTTTCGCTCTATGGTTTCCTTAGCAAAGGAAATGGCTTTCATTTCTTGTTCAGCAATAGACTGACGAATTTTCGTCTTTGCCTTTGAAGTAACAGCAAAATTCAGCCAATCACGCTTCGGCATTTGCTTTGCAGAAGTGAGGATTTCCACCTGATCGCCACTTTGTAATTTTGTACGGATATGAACGTTCTTACCATTTACCTTACCTCCCTGGCAATGGCATCCTACATTTGTATGAACGAGAAAGGCAAAGTCAAGAACCGTAGAACCTACAGGTAACTTAAACAAATCGCCTTTTGGAGTAAATACAAAGACTTCATCTGAATATAGGTCAACCTTAAATTGGTCGACTATCTGTTCGTCGGAAGTTCCCCCTGTCTCCAACGCTGCCCTAATATCTTTTAGCCATTCCTCAAGCTTGGCTCCGCTGTCCTTTACGCCTTTATATCGCCAATGTGCAGCCAGACCGCGCTCCGCAATCTCGTCCATGCGTTCTGTACGAATCTGTATTTCCACCCATTTTCCTTCAGGTCCCATGACTGTAATATGCAGACTTTCATATCCATTGCTCTTTGGAACAGAAAGCCAGTCACGAAGACGTTTAGGATTAGGTCGATACATATCTGTCACTATAGAGAATACTTGCCAGCAGTCTTGCTTTTCTTTCTGCAATTCTGAGTCAAGTATAATACGAATGGCAAATAGGTCATAAATACCTTCGAACTTACATTTCTGTTTTTGCATCTTCTGCCAGATGGAATGAATAGACTTTGTACGTCCCTTCACATGAAATTTAAGTCCTGCAGCAGCTAATTTTTCCTCAATAGGTTTTATAAAATCAGAGATATACTTGTCACGTGCCTTTTTAGTTGCAGCAAGTTTCTCCTTTATCATATAATAGGCTTCCGTATTGAGGTATTTCAAAGAAAGATCTTCCAGTTCAGATTTAATAAGATATAGGCCTAACTTATGCGCCAACGGAGCATAAAGATGACTTGCCTCCGTAGCTACCTTCTTACGCTCTTCATCCGTTCCTTTATCCTTTATTTGACGCATCAAATTGACACGATCAGCAATAATGATAAAGATAACTCGCATGTCTTCTGCAAAAGATAGAAGAAGGTCGCGGAAGTTTTCCGTTTCTATGGACGGATTCTTGGAATACAGTTCATTAACCTTGATAAGTCCCCTTATAATATGGGAGACATCATCACCAAATATCGTTTGAATCTGTTCAAGTGTATAGATTCCAGATGCCACACTATCATGCAAAAGAATACTTAGAATTGACGCTCTATTCAATCCCACTTCCTCTGCCAATATTATGGCTGTCTGAAGACTAAAGACTATTGGGTTCAATCCAAATCCATCACGACGGACAACGTCCTTATGCACCCCGTCCAATATAATATCGCTCACCTTACGTATTTCCTCGTCGGTGAACATATCACCTGTCAGAGCCTTCAATTTATCTATGGATTTGACAAGAATTTTTCTCTCATCTATTGTTATTGTTTGTAATTCATCCATAGCATATCATTTTATTTAAGTTTCGGGAACTATAAAACGTATGGGTATAAAACAAATACCACCTAAAATGTGTTAGGAATAATCTATAAATCTTCATTCTTGAAAAGAGAAGTTCTTCTACTTCGTGTATCCGACTTCACTCTCCACATCATCATTTCATAGTTCCACGAAACCCGAATTATTTATTAAATCAAAAACTAAATATATTTTGTGTTTGCAGAGTATGTGTACTTACTTTTTATTCACCAATTTCCTAAATACCTCAGGATAAGGCGTCTCGAATTTTAAATGTTCCCTTGTGACAGGATGTGTAAACTCGAGTCTAAAAGCATGCAGACACATGCGTCCTGCAGCATCGGCAGCTTCTCCGTATGCTTCATTTGTACTTCCATACTTAAAATCGCCCACGACAGGATGTCCAAGGTCCTGCATGTGAACACGAATCTGATTTTTTCTACCAGTATCGAGTTTAAGTTCCATCAAGCTAAAACCATTGGCACGCTTTACCGTTTTATAATGAGTAACGGCATATTTTCCGCCATTATCTATAGGGCTTGAATATGTCACAAACATTTTATTATCAGTCAGCCAAGAGCAAACCTGGCCAGCCTCTTTCTCCATGTCACCCTGTACAACAGCCACATATCGTCTGTCTGTAACAATATCTTTCCAGTTCTCAGTCAAGGTCTGCTGTATATCGCGGCGCTTTGCAAACATGAGAAGTCCAGAAGTCTCACGATCAAGACGATGGACAGTATGAACAGAGAAAGTACGACTACTGCGCTTTACATATTCATCGAGAATATCCTTTACAGTAAGTGCCCTACTACCAGGCTGAGCATTAGTAAGTATTCCCGCTGCTTTTTCTACAACAATTATAAAAGCATCCTCATAAACCAGTTTAACCCATTTATTGCGGAAATCGTGCTTATGGCGCTTATTAGCAATCTGAACTAACTGTCCAGGCTTGAGAGGTGCATTAAACTGAGTTGTCTGCACCTTGTCCACGTACACCATTCTCTGCGATAACAATTCCTTAATCTTTGTACGTGAACCACCAACATGCTTCATGAGAAATGACATCAACTCATCCTCTTCCTTTACAGGATAGTCGACATACTTGTTTGCAGCCTTTCTATCAAAATATTGACTCATAGCATTGCTCCCCGCCCCTCTGTACAGAAGGTGTAGAATATATAATGGGGAGTATTCTACAGATTGTTGTAAAATATTTTAATTGTATATTACTCTTCGGCATTTACCTGTTTAGGAGTTTCTCGTTTCTCCAAAAGAACTACATTCTCCACATGCTGGGTATGTGGGAACATATCAACAGGTTGTACTTTTTCCACCTTATAGTAATTATCAAGTAGTTGCAAGTCGCGTGCCTGAGTTGCAGGATTACAGCTTACATATACAATTCGCTTTGGTGAAGCAAACAAGATAGTATCAATCACATCCTGATGCATTCCGGCACGTGGAGGGTCTGTTATAATTACGTCAGGACGTCCATGTTCCTCTATAAACTCTTTGTTGAGAATATCTTTCATGTCTCCTGCGTAAAAAAGAGTGTTATCTATTCCATTAATCTGAGAATTAACTTTTGCATCCTCAATAGCTTCTGGAACATATTCTATTCCTATGACCTTACGCGCCTTCTTAGCCACGAAGTTTGCTATTGTTCCTGTACCTGTATAAAGGTCATAAACCAATTCATCGCCTGTCAGACTAGCAAAGCTACGAGCTACGCTATAAAGTTCGTAAGCCTGATCTGTATTCGTCTGATAGAAGGACTTAGGGCCAACCTTAAATTTAAGGTCTTCCATAGTCTCATATATGAAGTCTGTACCCTTGAAGCAATGTACTTCTTGGTCGCCGAACGTATCATTTGCCTTATGATTATCCACATACAACAATGATGTTATCTGTGGGAATTTATCGGCCAAATGTTGCATAAGGTCCATAGCCTGCTTCTTATCTTCATCAGAATCCATACGGAACTGTATGAGAAGCATAAACTCGCCTGTATTAGAGTTACGAAGCATCATGGAACGTAAAAGTCCTTGATTCTGTCTAAGATCATAAAAGACAAGTCCTTTGTCCAAGGCATACTCGCGGATATCATTACGTATCTGATTCTGTAAATCATCCATAAGATGACATTTCTCGATATCAAGAATCTTATCGAAGGCACCTGTAATATGGAAGCCAACAGCATCCATAACATCATATTTTACATCTTGTGCAACTTCTTCTTCTGTAAGCCAACGCTTATTAGAGAATCCGTATTCCAATTTATTACGATATTCCTTAGTCTTTTTGCTACCTAATATAGGCATAAACTCAGGTAATTCAACCTTTCCTATTCGCGTAAGATTGTCGTATACTTGCTGTTGCTTTGCCTTTAGCTGCTCCTCATATTTGAGACATTGCCATTTACATCCACCGCATACTCCATAGTGCTGACAAAAGGGCGTATCGCGTAGTGGACTATATGTCTTTATATTTACTGCTACAGCTTCCATGTAGCTATTCTTCTTTTTCTTAACCTGAAGGTCAACAACATCGCCCGGCACAACAAAAGGCACGAACACGACCTTATCGTCAACTCGAGCCAAAGACTTACCTTCAGCAGCCACAGCTGTGATAGTAATATCTTCTAGCAATGGGAGTTTCTTCTTTTTACGCATAAATATATTTTTAACCAATAATGTTTCTATCTACAAAAATTCTCACAGAGGAATTATACTATTTCATCAATCTTGAGAGTTGCCTCACTCTGTTTCTCATCAACCTTTACAGAAGCATAAAGATAAGCAAATGGAGATACAAAGAAAAGTTCGAGGAAACATGCCACAAATGATGATATATATAATACCACATACATAATAGTATCAAACCACACAGGAATATTTACTATATCCCCCATACTAATACTTATTTCGGATGATTTCTTAAAGCCCAACAAAATACCTACTGGGACAAAGAAAAGAACCAAAATAACAAAAATAATTAAGCCTGTTAGCAACACAAGACCAAAGCATTTTCCCCAATACTTATAGCCTCGCTTAAAGCCCATCCATAAGTCCTTAAAGATATTTCCCCTACTCATTAATGCATAAGGATATGCCAACACATTTGGGACACCTATCACAAAGAAAAAAACAATAAGATTTGCCAATATAGTTATGGCAAATAGTACAAAATTGTTCGTCTTTATAACATAAAAGTACGATATCAAAGTTGGAATAAAAGCAACAAGGAAAAGTAAATACTCTATCAAAAGAATGACTAAAGACCTTAGTATTAATTTTCGCGAAGCCTTTATTAAAGACAAGGTGTTATATCCAAGAAATCCCTTATTAAGAGAATCTTGCAAATAAAGCCTAAACAACATAGCTACTTCAATTGCAAAAACAAATAATGTTACAAAAAGGCTTATAGTTGCAAATATACTTGATGATGTTTCAATATTTTGGCTATTGTATAAATATATCGAATAAAATATTGCCCCTATAGCAAATATAGGAGAAAACACCTTCAAAATGAAAATAAAATTGTCTGTCAAAAAACTAACACCAGCGGAGAGGCATTTTCCCACTCCACGATATGAGTAAAATGGAGCCTTTTTATTATCCGCATTATCAATTACTGTTTCAACATTTTCCATTTCTATTTCGTAATTTTTGTGAAATCGTATTATGTTTTTTTATAAATCACGTGCAAAGATAGATAAAAATCACTACTTTTGCAATGTATAAGCTAGCAATTAAATTTTATTACATTAAAAATGGTTAAATTAAGTACTGTCAAATGGGGTTTCATAGGCTGTGGCGAGGTTACAGAAAAGAAAAGTGGACCAGCCTTCCCCCTTGTAGAACATTCAGAAGTAGTAGCCGTTATGAGCCGTGATAAGAACAAAGCAGAATCTTATGCTAAGCGCCATAACATAAAAAAATTCTACTCTGATGCCCAAGCACTTATAGAAGACCCAGATGTCAATGCTATATATATTGCTACTCCTCCTTCTTCTCATGCCACATACGCAGTAATGGCCATGAAAGCTGGCAAGCCTGTTTACGTAGAAAAACCACTTGCCATAAGTTACGAAGAATGTACAAGAATCAACCGTATATCACGCTTATTGGACATTCCGTGTTTTGTAGCATATTATAGACGTTATCTACCATATTTTCAAAAGGTAAAAGAACTTGTAAATGAGGGACGAATAGGAAAAGTGCTATCCGTACAAATGAGACTTGTCGTTCCTCCAAGAGAACTGGATTATAACTCTACAAATCTACCTTGGCGTCTACAACCTGATGTAGCCGGTGGAGGCGGTTACTTTTATGACCTTGCAGGTCATCAATTTGACCTTATCCAGTATATGTTCGGCGATATAATAGAAGCGGAAGGATTCTGCTGTAATATGGAAAATATTTACAAAGTTCAAGACACATTTAACGCTGCTTTCCGATTTGCAAATGGTCTTACTGGTTCTGCTTCGTGGTGCTTTGTAGCTCATGAATCTTCTCGTGCCGATAAAATAGAAATCCTCGGAGATAAAGGAACTATAGTATTTTCAGTATATAATTATCTGCCAATACGAGTATTCTCAGAAAGTGGAAACGAAGAGATTACAATTCCCAACCCTAAACATGTACAAATGGCCCTAATACAGCAAATTGTCAATCATCTTAGAGGAGAAGGCATTTGTGACTGCGACTCTATAAGCGCAACACCTTCAAACTGGGTCTTGGATAAAATCTTAGGTAAATTTTAGAACTCATCTTAACTTATATATACATACGATTACAAAATTAACTTACATAATTATATGCATGTTCATCGTAACATTTGCATACGCGCAAGACAGCATTATAGTCAACAAGGAAAATGATACTATTATCTTTTCTAAAAATGAATATAATTATTGTCTTGACTCTTGTTATACCCATACCCTACAAAAGAAACAAGATGTAGAAATAAAACTCGATTCCATAAGCTCATGCGTAAAGAAAAAAAGTTTCCTTACTAAAGCTATGGACATATTCTCTAATTTCTTTATGGGATGTGACACTAATTATGTAACGCCACAGAAATATCAATTCACGACACAAGCAGAACTTAGCTATTGGCATGACTTTTATTATTTGAAATCCTCACAGACGGACAATTCTATGACCATTCAATCAGACCCTTCTATGATTGTCGGAGGATATGTCTACTATAGCATCTTAGGATATGGATTGTCTTGGAATGTTAATGATATAGGCAAACCAAAAGGACTACACAATGGTACATCAAGACGCCAGTCATTTTCCATACACACAGCAAAAATCTTTGCGGAGACCTATACTTTTAACTCAGGAAAGACTGCAAAAATAACACACGTTAGCGGATATGATCTTAACAACAAAAATAACAACTTTTCAGGATTAGATTCTAGATGTATGGGAGTGCAGGCATTTTACATATTCAACAATAAGCATTTTTCATGGCCTGCTGCATACGGAGAAAATGCCGTGCAGAAACGTAGTTGCGGAACATTAAATTTAGGTTTTTCATACAATCACCAAGCAATAACATTTGACTCAGAAGCACTTCCTGCATATCTACAGGATATGGACTCTACCCTAATGTTTAACAAAGTAGATTACAACGACTACTCCGTAAGTATAGGCTATGCTTACAATTGTGTTTTGGGCAGAAACGTTCTGTTTGCTTTCAGTCTCCAACCATCCATCGGATATAGACGTTCTAACATTACGGAAGCGGACCTTAGCCACGACATACTCGACAATGTGTCAACAGATGTAAACATTCGATCAAGCATATTCTGGAACAATTCTAAATATTTCACAGGACTTATTCTTGATTTACACACATATTCGTATAGACAAGACAAATTCGGTCTTACCAATACTTACGGAACTTTGAAATTTGTTATGGGACTAAACTTCCTAAAAAAATCACAATATAAAAACAAGAAATAAATATTTCTAAAATATTCAATTTTAAGTATCATAGAAAGGTATTTTTTATAAAATTAGTACTTATAACATAAACTTTTTTGGTTATTTGAGTCAAAAAATATAGCTTTGCAACTCATATGTTAAATTGAAGACATGAATACTAAAACCTTTTACAAAAATATATGAATAAGATAACAACTTTATTTTTTGCGTCATTAACATCACTCAGCCTAAGTGCTAAGTCATGGATTGACGTAACAGACGTATATGTCAAAAATCCAAGATATGATAACAACGATTATTCTTACTGGCTGGGCACAGCACTTGCAGGTGCTAATCCAAAAGAAAATGCAGAACATTATAACAAAACTTATAACACATATCAAGCATTAACCGGATTATCAAAAGGAAAATATAGAGTAAGTCTCGATGCATTCTACAGAATGGGCTCATCGAGCAACGACTACAATCTTTATACTTCAGGTTCATATAAAAACTATCAATACGCAAAACTTTATGCCACTTCAACCATAGGAGATTATGAGGTAGGAATAGCCCCATCATCAAGTGCAGCACTTGAGAACTCTTTAGGTGGAGGTGTGACTAACGTTGGGCAAAATCAGGGATGGGGATGGAATGTACAATATAAGTATATCCCAAACAATATGGAAGCAGCCTATTATTGGTTTGAGGCCGGCTACTATGATAATTCTGTTGAATGTGAAGTTGGCGATGACGGAAAACTCACAATAGGAATTAGGAAAACAAACGGATTAAGCGAAGACTGGACATGTATCGATAACTGGAAACTCGAATATTACGGCGATGTTAAAAATATCGAATCAATAAGTTTCGAGTCTCAATCTATTGATATTGTTCTTGGTGGTACTCTTTTATTAACACCAATAATTATGCCATCAGACGCTACATACAAAAGTCTTGAATGGTCTATAAGCAACACAAAAATTGCGACAATAGACGAAAATGGCAAACTAACCGCTACAGCATTAGGTTCTACTATATTAACTGCGGCTTCTACAGATGGTTCTGGTGTAAAAACTTCAATACCTGTCAACGTATATAAAAACACCCCATCTGCAGAAAATATTATTATCAACGAAATTATGGCAGCCAATATAGATGTATACCTCGATCCTAACTGCAATTATGGATCATGGGTAGAGATTTATAATCCTTCTGATAAAGGGGTAAATCTTGGCGGTCTGTATATTTCTGATGATGCAACAAATCTAAAGAAACATAAGCTCACAGATTCATATGGTTCAGTTCCTGCTCATGGATACGGAATACTTAACTTTGACCATCATGAAATATGGACTGAATACTCATATAGGCAAATTGATGATAAACTTGACTGCGACGGCGGTACTATTATCATTAGCGATGGTACTCAAATTATTGCACAGCAAGACTACCCACAAGCTTTAGGTAGAATCTCATACGCACGCACATCTGACGGAGGCAATAAGTGGGGACTTTCGGGATGCCCAACTCCTGGAGCATCAAATGTAAATGGTTATTTTGCCTCAGAGCAATTAGAAGCCCCTGTAGTTGATAAAGACGGACAACTTTTCAATGGAACTATTCAGGTATGTGTAAATATACCAAGTGGCGCAACATTAAAATATACAACAGACGGAACAGCTCCAACTCTAACAAATGGAGAAATCTCATCCACAGGACTGTTCTCTGTAAGTAGTACAACTACATATAGATTCCGACTTTTCAAAGACGGCAATCTCCCAAGTAAAGTTGTCACACGTTCATATATAGAGAATAACAATAATGAACCATTCCCAATCATCAGTATTGTAACAGATCCTGACAATATCTATAGCACGGACCGCGGAGCCTTTATGGAAGGTCCTTATGGACGTCCTGGTAATGGAAAGACAAGTAATTGCAATTGGAATATGGCATGGGATTACCCTGTTAACTTTGAGTTCATAACAACAGATAACGAATATGCCATAAGCCAAGAATGTGACTTTTCTATGTGCGGTGGATGGAGCCGTTCATGGACTCCTCACGCTTTCAAACTTAAGGCAAGCAAGATTTATGATCTTGAGAATGTTTTCGAATATCAATTCTTTGATGAAAAACCTAATCTCAAGCATAAAGTCCTTCAAATTCGTAACGGAGGAAATGATACAAGTTGCAGAATTAAAGATGCTGCCATCCAAGGTGTAATAGCTTCTAGTGGCATTTATGTAGACCATCAAGCATGGCAACCCGTTCATGTCTACATCAATGGTGAACCTTATGCTGTTCTTAACATGCGAGAGCCAAATAATAAAGACTACGCATATTCAAACTATGGCATAGATTCTGACGAAATAGAGCAATTTGAAATGTCACCTGATTCTGGCTACGTACAGATGCGAGGTACTGGTGAATATTTCAGGAAATTATATGATTTGAGTACAAATGCTGCGGATAAAGAGACCTACGAAGAAATAGGAAAACTCGTTGACCTCGACGAATATATTAACTATATGGCAATCGAATTGTACTTAGGCAACTGGGACTGGCCACAAAATAATGTAAAGGGATTCCGAGACCTTAACGATGGCAAATTCCATTTTGTAATCTTTGATATGGATGGTTCATTAAGTTCAGATGAGCCATTGAACACCTTCTTCGATAAACAAATCTATACTTTCGACTACTTGCACGGATTTGACTACTCTACCAATACAAGTGTTGAAGGTACTACTCGTACACGCGAAATTGAGTTTGTCACATTATTCCTCAATATGCTTGAGAACGATGACTTCCGCAAACGTTTCATTGACGCATACTGTATTGTAAACGGCTCTGTATTCACCCCAGAACGCGTCAACGAAATAGTAAGTAAAATGAATGAATATCTTAGCCAAGGCAATTATGTATATCCATCATCTACCGCTAATAGTGTAATAAACGGCTTTAGTTCTAACAGACAGACTACACTTATAAATCATTTGAAGAACCATTATTCAATGAAATTATCTTCTGTAACAGGACAAAAAGCAAATATAAAGTCAAATATCGTTAATGGCAAGATTTTCCTTAACGATCAGGTCATTCCAACTGGCACATTAGAAGGTACAGTTTTTGCTCCTATAAAACTTAAAGCAGTTGCACCTGCTGGATTCAAGTTTATTGGTTGGAAATCCCAATCGTCTAAGGATAGCAAAACTATCTTTGCGACTGGCGAAACATGGAAATATTATGACAAAGGCAGCCTAGACAACACAAGTTGGACTTCTACATCATATTCTGACAATTCATGGACTACAGCTACGGCACCATTGGGTTATGGCAAAGGGCAATCAACTCAAACAAATAGCTATAACACAACTTACTATTTCCGTAAGACATTTACCCTATCTTCAACTCCACAAACGAGTGATGAATTTACTCTCAACTACTCTGTAGATGACGGAATGATCGTTTATATAAATGGAAAAGAAGCAGGCAGATACAATATGCCATCTGGTAATGTCAACTATAATAACGTATCAACTACCTACGCAAGTGGTAATCCAGACTCAGGTACTATGACAATTAGTTCAAGCTTATTCAAAAAAGGAACAAATGTCATTGCCGTAGAAGTACACAATAATAGTTCTACTTCATCAGACATTTATTGGGATGCAAATCTTACAATTTATACAGAGTCTACTGAAAATGCGACATACGTATCTACAGACCAAGAATACACTTGTCCTACATCTGGTGCCATAACGCTTACTGCCGTATGGAAAGAAATGACAGAAGAAGAGATGATTGCTGAAGGATTAAATACTTCATCAGTTGTCATAAATGAAATTAGCGCTGCAAATTCCGTATATGTAAATGACTACTTCAAGAAGAACGATTGGATAGAACTTTACAACACATCTTCAGAAGATATTGATATTGCTGGACTATACATTTCAGATAATTGCAAGAAACCAACAAAATATCAAGTACCAACAGATGATATAACACTAAATACGGTCATTCCAGCTAATGGATATAAGCTAATATGGTGTGATAAATTAGACAATATCTCCGATGTAATACATACTTCATTTAAGCTTGCTGCAAACGGAGGTGACGTAATGATAGCCATGGGTAATGCCAATGCAACAGCAGACGACATCCTTGAGGGCAAAAATATAGTATATAGTGACACAATATCCTATACGACACACACAGGAATACAGTCATTCGGATGTTACCCAGACGCAAGTTCAAATGTATACATCCTTGACATTCCAACACCAGGAACAGCAAACATTTATACTTCGTATGCTATAGATGGCACATTAAGCCAAATTCCTGACGCTAACAGTATTGCCACAGCATATACTAAAGAGTCTGGCTTAGCTATAGCCTTTGTAAATGGTGTCATAAACATCAAGAGCGAAAACGCAAGCATAAAAGACGTAAATGTCTACTCAGTTTCAGGAATGAAGGTACACATACCTAACACAAGAAGTACAGACTCTTTCGTAACACTCAATGCAAGTTCTCTTCCTAAGGGAATATATATTGCACATGCTACTGATGTTGACGGAGATGAGTGCAAAGTAAAATTTGTAATAAAGTAAGAATCCGTAGTTACCCCCTCAGTATCGAGGGGGAACTATACGGTATAAAAAGATGAATAAGGATACACTACTACGTTTTCTACGAGACGGAAAAGAAATGAGTTTGGGCAATCAAATAAATTTGGTTGCCCTTTTGAGTTTTCCAGCCATATTAGCCCAATTATCGTCTATTATTATGCAATACATAGACGCATCAATGGTTGGAAGCCTTGGAGCAAAAGCGTCTGCTTCTATAGGCCTAATGTCAACATCAATATGGCTTTTTGGAGGCTTATGTACATCTGCTGCAACTGGATTCTATGTACAGGTTGCTCACCTTATAGGAAGTAAGAATCTAAGCGAAGCCCAAAATGTTCTTAGACAATCAATAACAACGACATTTTTTTTCGTACTGACCCTTACTATAATAGGCCTTTCTATTGCCAACTTTCTTCCTACGTGGCTTGGTGGTGATCCTATCATACGCAAAGATGCAACCATATACTTTGCCATCTTTGTGGCCACATTGCCCCTTGTTCAAATGAAGACCTTAGCTGGAGGTATGCTTCGCTGTAGTGGAAACATGAAAATTCCAAGTCTACTCAACATTCTCATGTGTGCTCTTGACATACTTTTCAACTTCCTATTTATCTTCCCTACAAGAGATATAAGCATTCTTGGCCATATAGTTACTATGCCAGGTTTAGGGCTCGGGGTTACAGGAGCTGCACTCGGTACATCTGTCTCTATAGTAATAACTTGTATACTTGAATGGTGGTTCCTCCTATTCAGGACTCCAGAATTAGATATCATCAAAACGTCAGGTCCATTCAAACCCGAAATAAAGAATCTCAAAATATGGTATAAGATAGGTGTTCCAATGGCAGTCGAGCATGCTCTCATGAATGGTGCCCAAATAGCCAGCACATTTATTGTTGCCCCATTGGGAATAGCAGCAATAGCAGCCAATGCCTTCGGTATAACTATAGAAAGCCTCTGTTACATGCCAGGATACGGTATTGGAGAAGCTGCCACAACCCTTGTGGGACAAAGCCTTGGTGCCAAACGTGAGAATTTGGCAAACAGATTCGCCTCAATAACGATTGCCATAGGAATAATTATAATGACTTTTATGGGTATTTTGATGTATATCTTTGCCCCAGATCTAATGTCTATAATGACTCCTGACCTTGAAGTCCAGAAATTAGCCGTTTCCGCATTACGAATAGAAGCATGGGCCGAACCTATGTTTGCCGCATCAATAGTTGCCTATGGTGTTTTTGTTGGCAGAAAAACAGTATTTGCCCCTTGCGTCTTAAACCTTTTCAGCATTTGGGCTGTCAGGATAACCCTAGCCTGGTGGTTAGCCAAAGACTATGGCCTAAACGGCGTGTGGCTTGCCATGTGTATAGAACTATGCTTTAGAGGTGCTGCGTCTTTGATTTTACTTCGAATAAAATCAAAGCCAACCAAAAGTGTGTCTGGTTCAAAATCAGAAAATGCTATTCAAACAGAGGAATACAAAGAACTTGAAGAAAATGGCATAAATTGATGTCTATCCGTAAAATAGGTTATTAAATCAATAAAATATTTTATTGATAAATAAATTATTCTGTCTATCTTTGCAAAAGATAAAAAATTATCAGTGCACTTACATTTTAATAGCAATAATAATATGACAACTATTAAGAATCAAGAATTTGGCGGTGAACGTCCTTTGTATACAAGTCATGACATAAGATTAGAAAACGTTACAATACACATCGGCGAATCGTCAATAAAGGAGAGCAGCAATATAGAAGCAGAAAACTGCACCTTTGAGGGAAAATATGTTTTTTGGGAAACTACAGGTTTTACTGTCCGAAATTGCACTTTTACAGAAAGTGCTCGTTCTAGTCTTTGGTATTCCAGAGAATGCAAAATGTATAATTGTAAAGTAGATGCTCCTAAAATGTTCCGAAGAATGGACGGCATCTATGTAGAAAATACCGATTTTCCTAATGGAGAGCAATTCCTATGGGATTGCAAGAACATAACACTTAAAAATGTAAAAATTGATAAGTGCGACTATCTTTTCATGCATAGCGAAAACATCAAAATTGACGATTACCACCAAGATGGAAACTATTCTTTCCAGTATGCTAAAAACGTAGAAATACACAATGCCGTCATCAACTCAAAAGATTCTTTTTGGGAGGCAGAAAACGTAGAAATCTATGATTCTGAAATAAACGGCGAATATCTTGCTTGGTATGGTAAAAACATAAAACTTGTTCGCTGCCATATCACAGGCGAACAGCCATTATGCT
>JAILIJ010000205.1 GCA_024695315.1 Bacteroidaceae bacterium | reverse complement strand
GTTTTTGCAAGATAGCAATTATATGACTAAGATGAGAATACTGAATTTTTACTTGTCTATCTTATTTCTGTCGTTTTCATCTCTTGTTTGTGCACAACAGACTGATAGAGATTGTATCCGACAGGGAAATAAGTACTTTCATGAAGGTGAAATGGACAAAGCGGTTACATATTATCAAAAAGCTCTTGAGAAGAAACGTTCTGTAGAGGCTTTTTATAATATGGGGTGTGCTTATATCATGATGCAGCAGGATTCAATGTCCATTGCATCTTTTATGGAAGCTGATACTATTGGATTCACGAACGCAAAGAAGCGTGCTATGAATTTCCATAATATGGGTAATATATGGTATATGAGTGGATTGTCTAGACTGCGCAGTAATGATCAGAATACATATAAGTATTTTGCAAATGCTGTTAATCTATATAAAAGTGCCCTTCGATGTAATCCTGATGATAACCAAACTCGTTATAACCTTGCAATGGCTATGTGGATGTTGAAAAATACAAATGGTGGAGGTAACGGCCAAGATAATAAGGAGCAAGAACAGCAAAAGAAGGAGGAGGAGCAAAAGCAGCAAGAAGAACAGCAGAAGCAAGAACAGAAAAAACAAGATCAACAGCAGAAAGATAAGGAAGAAATGTCTGATGAGGTAGCAGAGCAGTTACTTAAGTCTGCCCAGCAAGATGAGAAAGATGTGCAGAAGAAGGTTAATGCTATGCCGCAGAGACGACGTTCACTTGAAAAGGATTGGTGATTCATAATGCTGATGTATAAATAATAGGATAAAAGTTAAGAGATAACAATAAAATTTATGAAAAGATTTTTTGCTTTTCTTTTTGTGTCATCGTGCATGATATTGAGTGTTTTTGCTGAAAACTACACTCTGACGGTAAGAGCGGCTTCTACGGTAGAAGAGGGCGATAAGTTTAGAATTCAGTTTACAGTAAACTCTCAGGATGTTTCTAATTTCTCAGCTCCAGATTTCAAGGGCTTTGAGGTGATATATGGGCCAAGTACGTCTTCACAGAGTAGTTGGTCTATGGTTAATGGACATACATCACAAAGTAGTTCCATTACATATACTTATGTCTTGCTGGCAAGTCGAGTTGGAACTTTTAATGTATCTCCAGCCTCTGTTCAGGTTGATGGTCAAACGGTAAAATCTAGACCTTTTTCTATAAAGGTTTTACCTGCAGGTCAGGGAAGCAGCAGTAGAAATACAAATTCATCTGGTGTGGCAGGTGGACGTCAATCAAATGTTCCTGTAACAACAGGTAATAATATCTCGACTAATCAGCTGTTCATGACGGCTACAGCAAGTAGAACATCTGTATATGAACAGGAGGCAATTCTGCTTACATATAAATTATATACTCAGGTTGACATACGTGATCTTGATGGAAAACTTCCTACTCTTGACGGATTCCAGGTACAGCAACTTCCACTTCCTCGTAATCAGGAAATGGAAATTGAAAATTATAATGGAAGGAATTATCGTACTATTGTTTGGTGCCAGTATGTTTTATATCCACAGAAATCGGGAAAGTTGGTCATTCCATCAATTACTTATGAAGGACTTGTTGTACAGCGTAATCCTAATATCAATCCTATAGACGCTTTTTTTAATGGAACAAGTGGTCTTATGGAGTTGAGGAAGAAGATTACTACACCTCGACTTACTATCAATGTGTCACCACTGCCTACAAAACCAGACAATTTCTCAGGTGCTGTTGGTAATTTCACTCTTTCATCTACATTGACTCCAACAGAACTTGTGGCAAATGATGCCATTACGATGAAAATACAGTTGAAGGGAAGTGGTAATATGAAGCTTATAAGTGCACCTAATGTTGCATTTCCTAAAGATTTTGAAACCTATGATGTGAAAGTTAATGATAATTTTAACTTAACAAAAGGTGGTTTGTCAGGTACTAAGGAATTTGAATATCTGGCTGTACCTCGTAATCCTGGTAAATACACAATTCCTGCTGCAAGTTTTGTCTTCTTTGATCCTAAGTCAAAAACATATAAAACTTTAAGAACTGAGGAATATACAATAAACGTTAAGAAGGGAGCTGGTAATTATTCTAAGACAATAAATGACTATTCTAATCAGCAGCAAGATGTCAAGGAATTAGGACAAGATATTAGATATATAAAGACTGGAGATGTAGAACTTGTACGCCAAGGTGATTCTTTCTTCGGTTCAATGGCTTATATCCTATGTTATGTTGTTCCATTTGTTATATTCGTTCTCGGTTTAGTATTAGGACGTAGAACAATACGTGAAAATGCAAATGTTGCTAAGTCTAGAGGAAAGAAAGCAAACAAGATGGCATTAAAGAGAATGAAATCTGCAGCTAAGTTGCTCAATTCAAATAGTCATAATGAATTCTATGACGAGGTGATGAGGGCACTATGGGGATACATTTCAGACAAGTTTAATATGCCTCTTGAAAGTCTTAATAAGGATAATGTACAGAGTGAACTTCTTGCACGCGGTGTAAGTCAGGAGGTAGCAGATACATTCATTAAAGCTCTCAATGATTGTGAATTTGCAAGATATGCTCCAGGAGATGCGGCTTCTAATATGCAAGCTGTATATGATGGTTCGATTAATGCAATTACTAAAATAGAAGATAACCTTTAAGAAAGATGAAACAGATCGTTATTTATATATTTTGTTTTTTACTTTATTTGCCAACAATAGCACAGACTAAGACAAAGGCTGATGAGTTGTATGGTAAAGAGAAGTATGAAGAGGCTGCAAAACTATACGAGAGAATACTTGATAAGGAAGGTGTGGCTGCTGAGGTTTACTATAATCTTGGTAATTGTTATTACAAGATGGATGAGATTCCACGTGCTGTTTTGAACTATGAACGTGCATTGTTGTTAAGCCCAGGTGATGGAGATATACGTGCTAATCTTGTTCTAGCAAGAAGTAAAACTATAGATAAGTCAACACCACCATCAGAAATGTTCTTTGTTACATGGTGGAAGTCATTGGTCAATAGTATGAGTATGACAGCGTGGACTGTTATTGCAATTATATCATTTGTCTTACTTTTAGTAGGTATATTGATGTATTTCTTTATGTCATCTTTGACATTACGAAAAACAGGTGTTTATGGTTCAATTGTCATGCTTGTTGTTGTTGTATTGGCCAACATAGCAGCTTATTCACAGAATGATCTTTTGTTGAACAGAAATACGGCTATTGTGATGGAGGCAGCTGTTTCTGTTAAAAGTTCTCCATCTGATGGCAGTACTGATTTATTCGTTATTCATGAAGGATCAAAAGTACAGATTCTTGATAATTCTATGAAAGGATGGGTTGAGGTAAAGTTTGAAGAAGGAAAGCAAGGATGGGTACCAAAGTCTTCTGTAGAAGTAATATAGGTTTCTTTGGTTTATTAATTAAAACGTTTAGTATATGAGTTTAGAAGAATTAAATGAGCTTGATCATGAGCTTACTCTTGCAGTCAACGGAAGTGATTCGCTGTTTTGGGACAATATAATGTATACTGTTACCAATACATTTTCGTGGTCCATAGTAATTTTGGTTCTTCTTTATATTATTTTTAAGAATAATACGCCAAGGGAGGCCATAATGATTTATATATCCATAGCGTTGATGATCGTGGTTGCGGACAGACTTTGCTCTGGATTCGTAAAACCTGCTGTCGGAAGATGGCGCCCAACGCAGGACCCAGTTCTTATGTATCTTGTTGATGTGGTGCGTGGTTATAGGGGAGGACAATTTGGATTCTTTTCTGGCCATGCTTGTAACACTTTTTGTATGGCTGTTTTCTTGTCCTTGCTCTTTAGAGATATTAGAGTTACCTTGACTTTAATATTCTGGGCAGCGACAACAACGTTTACAAGAATATACTTAGGTGTGCATTATCTTGGCGACATAACAGTGGGATTCCTTATTGGATGTACTATAGGATGTGTGTTTTATTTTCTTCTAAAGTTCGTTAAGCAGAAAATGGCTATCCCTCAAAGACGATTCATTTCTATGCAGTTCACATCTTCTGGATATTTGATAAGCGATATGAATGTTTTGCTCGCAACCGTATTCTGTAATTATCTCATTGTAGTTATAGTTGCTATGATGTTGGGAATAGCATAGAGAAACAAGAATCTTAAATAGGGATTTTCCTATTAGCTTTAGGGATTTAAAGTATTTTCCTTTTACTATTAATTAATATCTTTGCACTAGTTAAATTCTAAAATCATAAGATTATGAAAAGATTATTGTTATTTACACTATCAATTGTACCATTGCTTTCTATGGCACAGGACGATGATCTTTATTTTACTCCTACAAAGAAGAAGGCCAAGACAGTTGTTTCTGAAAAATTAGATGCAACAGTTTCTGATGCAGATAGATCTTATGTAGTATATAGTAATAATACTCGTTCTGATGATGAGTATAATAGGCGTTATTCTTACTCAGGTAACGACTATCAGTTTAGTGGTGGTACAGATAGTCTTAGCGCAACATTGGAAGATGTGCGTGTAGATACTGTTTACAAATATGTATTGCCGGAGCAAGATGAGGACTACTACTATTCACGTAGACTTTCTCGTTTCCATTCTTCTTTCTATTATAGCCCATATTATTGGGATATTTATTATGACAACTTTTGGTATGATCCGTGGTATGACCCTTGGTATTACTCATATAGTTGGCGTTGGAGATATGGATGGGACCCATACTGGTATGGAGGTTACTATCATGGATGGTATGGATATTACCATGGATGGTACGGATGGGATCGTCCTTATTATGGAGGGTGGTATAATGGTGGCGGATATATAGCCAACAGTTCACGCTCTAATTATAATAGATATTCTCCTGGAGCATCTTATGGAGGACGTCGAGGTGATGGAAGAACTATTTATGGTGCAAGAAATGGTTTTAATGGAGGACGTGGAACAACGGCTTCTTCAAGATCAACGTCACGTAGCACAACTGGTCGATCTACATCAGCCGCTTCAAGTCGTTCTTCAAGTTATAGAACTACTACAGGTAGAAGTTCAAACACAAGTTCTTCACGTAGTACGTCACGCAATTCAAGCGGATATTCTACTTCTACTGGACGTTCTAATACGAGGTCTTATTCAAACAGTTCTTCTTCAAGTTCTTCTCGTAGTTATTCTTCTGGCTCTAGCAGATATAGTGGTGGTAGTGGACGAAGTGGAGGTAGCTACGGAGGTGGCGGCGGAGGAAGCCGTGGAGGCGGCGGTGGTGGAGGACGTCGTTAGTCTCCATCACAATGTACCCTCAAATTATTATTTCACTTTTAATTTATGAATTGATACTGATATGAAAACTCTATATTCTTTCTTACTCCTTTCTTCCTTTGCTCTGACAGCAGGTGCACAGGATGCCTATGATGCAGGTGATTTTGCATCATCAGATCTGAATGGAACTGCTAGATATGTAGGAATGGGTGGAGCATTGGGCGCTTTGGGAGCTGATGTTTCTACTATGAAAACTAATCCTGCTGGTATAGCTCTCTACAGACGTTCTGATTTTAGCTTTTCCACAAGTGGACAGTTTACTGACGGAGGACAACTCGGACATGATGGGGCAAGAATGTCAATAGATAACCTTGGTGTTGTTTGGGCTTTTCAACTTGATGACTCTGGCGAAGGTGTTCAAAATTTCAATTTTGGTATAAATTACAATAAAAATCGTAATTATCTCAGTAATATCGGAACTGGTATATCTGGATTAGCAAATTCGTCTTTTTCACAAACATTTCAGATTGCAGACTGTGCTAATTTAGCGGAACAGTATGATACTTGGGGCATGTTAGCTGATTTGTCTGTTGAAAATGAAAATGTGCATGATGGTATATTGATCAAAAGTCAAGACGGAAGTGCATACGATGGAGTTGTTGCAAGTTCGGGAATTTATAATCGTGCTGTTTACGGCTCAAATACAGAAGTAGATGCGGATTTGGCTTGGAACATTTCTGATAAACTGTTTCTAGGAGCAACAGTTGCATTCAAAAGTATAAACTATAACAGGGACAGTTATTATTCAGAGACTGATTCAAAAGGCTATTCTTATGAATTTCAGAATTGGTACCAAAATTCAGGTAATGGGGTCGGTTTTAAGTTCGGTGCGATACTTAGACCTATAGATGCGTCGCCTTTTAGAATAGGCCTTAGTATTCATACACCAACATGGTACTCTATGACTCAGGCAAACGGATCTACTTTGTTTTACAATAATAGAAGTAGCTCTTATGAGTTGTTCACTGATGATATCGAGTATAACTTCCGAACACCTTGGAAATTTGATTTGAGTTTGGGATATACGATAGGTAATTATTTTGCTATTGGTGCAGAGTATGAATATTCTAATTTTAGTAATATGAAGTATACCGTGGATGATCGTTATTATGGTAATTCTTATGACCTAATATTAGATGATGCCAACACAACAATTCAGAATACCTATAAAGGACAGCATACATATAAGGTTGGTTTCGAATATAAACCAATTTCTTCTATGAGTGTTCGATTCGGATATAATCATGTCACAAGTCCATATTATAGTAATGCTGATAAGGATGTTGCATATTATAGTAGTTCAACAGAAACAGATTGGACAAACTGGAAGGCTATTAATAGGTTTACAGTCGGACTTGGATTCAAACTTTCTGCAACGAGCTATTTGGATGTAACTTATCAGGCTCAATTCCAAAAGGGTGATTTCTATGCATTCAATGATATGTATGAGGATGATATTAATAATAATGGGGCGCAAGTGTATTTGCCAGCAACAGAAATAAAGAATGATAGAAGTCAGTTGATTGCAACAATAGGTGTTCGATTCTAATAGATTTTTTAAATAAAGAAGGTTAGGGCGTGTCAAAAACTGGCACGCTCTCTTTATTTTATGCTTTACCCATTTTCTCGATAATATATTCTATAGCCATTCTGCACACTATGTATTTATCCAGATGTTCGCCTTCGCATTATATCTACACTGATTTCGCTCGTTTTTTATTCATGCACGTGTGCAAGGTTCTATACATTAATAATTGACATATAATGATCATTAAAATAATTAGCCATTTAGGAGTATGATTTAGTACTCTGCGGAAAAAACTCCAGTACTTTGCGCATGGTACTGCAGTTTTTCCCGCAGAGTACTGGAGTACCATCCGCATGGTACTGTGAACTATTAGTATTGAGACGGACAAGAATTGGGCGTAAATTTATTCGTTATTAACAGATCCATTCTTTTTCCATTATCTTATTTTCCATTAAAACGAAGTGTTTGAACGGTGATTGAACACCGCTCAAACACCGTTCAAACACTGCTCAAACACTGCTCAAACACTGCTCAAACATCGCTAAATATCTATTTCGTTTAAATTTAATGATTGTTTAACGAATGTTTAATGGCTGTTAAATCAAAAAAAAGGATGTATCAGTTGTCTTATTAAAGACTTTTGATACATCCATATTTTTATATTGAAAATCGAAGAATTTGTAATTTATATAGATGTTA
>JAILIJ010000222.1 GCA_024695315.1 Bacteroidaceae bacterium | reverse complement strand
GAGGGTGTGTCAAAATAGGCACATCCTCTTTTTTTACGCAAAGCCCCGACTTTCTCAAGCCAGGGCTTTGTTATGTCGTAAAGTTTTTGTACCTTTACAACATGCAAAATAAAACTAAACAAAGATACCACTTTCGTCCGTATTGTCCAAATCAGACGATACTTTTTCCGCAAAGAATCGACAAGGATATAGCGGAAAATGATCCTGTGCGCTTGATCAGCAGTATAGTTGAGGGCCTCGACCTGTCGTCATTCCGCAAGTTGTACAGGGAACGCGGCCGCAGTCCCTACGACCCAAAGATGCTTCTGAAGGTAGTCATCTATGCCTACATGAACAACATCTATTCCTGTCGCAAGATAGAGAAGGCGTTGAAGCGTGACATCCACTTCATCTGGCTTGCAGGCTATGAGCAGCCGGACTTCATCACCATCAACCGTTTCCGCAACCGTGTGAAGAATGAGATAAACAATGTCTTCACCCAGTTGGTATTGCTTCTCTCTGTCAAGGGCTTTGTGAGTCTGGACGTCGAGTACATAGACGGCACGAAGATTGAGTCGAAGGCCAACAAGTACACCTTCGTATGGCGCAAGAGCGTGGAGAAGAACCGCGCCAAGCTGATGGAGAAGGTGAAAGTACTTCTCTCTCAGATTGACGATGCCATCGCTCAGGACAAGTCCGCAGAGGATGAAGGTGTATGCTTTACTCCGGAGACGCTGACTGAGATTGCAGACGAACTGCGCCAGTCTCTCGAAGAGCAGCCTGAACCTAAGAATAAGGAAGAGAAGAAGGCTATCCGCGAGAGGAAGAGGCAAGTCAGACAGATAGAGCAGATGCGCGACAAGCTGTCAGAATACGACACACATATTGAGACGCTGGGTGAGCGCAACTCCTGCAGCAAGACCGATCCTGACGCCACCTTCATGCGCATGAAGGAGGATGCAATGAACAACGGGCAGACCAAGCCGGGCTATAACCTGCAAATAGGCACCGAGAACCAGTTTATCACCGACTTCGCCCTGTTCCACAATCCCAACGACACGGGGACGATGAAGCCATTCCTTGATTCCTTCTACAACCGATATGGCCGATTTGCTAAGGAAGTGTGCGCCGACTCGGGCTATGGCAGCGAGGAGAACTACTCCTTCATGGAGAGTCACGACATGGAGGCTTACGTCAAATACAACTACTTCCACAAAGAGCAGAAACGGGCTTTTCAGCAGGATATCTTCCGTATAGAGAACTTGTACTACAACCCGGACGGGGACTACTTCGTCTGTCCGATGGGGCAGCACATGGAAAGAGTGGGTACCAGACACAATAAGACAGAGAGGGGATACTTGACTGTAAATGCCGTCTATAGGGCGCACAGGTGTGAGGGATGCCCACTCCGATGGGGATGCTACAAGCGAAAGACGGGAAACAGGGAGATAGAGGTCAATCACCAGCTTATGGAATACAAGCGAAAAGCCCGTGAGCGGCTAACTTCAGAGAAAGGACTGGAACATCGCTCCAAACGCCCGATAGAACCAGAGGCTGTATTCGGTCGGTCTAATAGACATTTTGAGGGATGGAATGTAATGGAAAATAGTCTAATAGACAAAATGAGGGATAAAAAGTCCATGGAGGCTCCTCCACGCCGGCATGGAGGAGCCTCCTTGGACTTGATCAATAATGCCTTGACAGGTACTCGTCAATGATCTTTTTCCTTAGTTCTCTGCCGATTCCACTATGAACTCTCAGTTTGGACTTGATGTCTGAAAAGATTCCCTCCAGGCCATTGTTCGTATTAGGAATTCCCAAATTAGGAAAATCCTGAAAAGTCCACAAGAGAGGCATGTTCCGCTTGACGCTCAAGTAGGCGCTGCGCAGTCTGGGACGCATATATGGCGGAGTCTTTCTCTTGATTCTTCTGTCTTGCACACGTTCGTTCATGACCTCCTTGTACTTTTCGTGCCATTCTATAAATGCCTTAAGAAAAACCTCCTTGTCCATTTTTGTGATATTGCAGATCAGTCCCTGTAGAGTCCTGGATGCGTCCAGCTCGGGTTCT
Organism: Bacteroidaceae bacterium; assembly: GCA_024695315.1. GTDB lineage: Bacteria > Bacteroidota > Bacteroidia > Bacteroidales > Bacteroidaceae > Minthosoma. The sequence goes on along the minus strand of JAILIJ010000222.1, from coordinate 5,741 downwards.
TGGGTCAGATAGTGCCGTACTGTCAATATCTGGTGGAACTGACAAAGCTGTACCGGACAAGGCCGGAGCGCCTGTGCCAGACCGCGTATTCCGTCGATGACTGCTCCATAAATCTTGAAATCCTGGCTTTTCAGCCATTGTACGCCTTCCATATAGTCGGCTATTGTCTCATGTGTGACATACTTTCGCCAGAGAACCTTGTTCCTCAAGGCATCCTTGATGACCATCAGGCCGAAATTTCGTCCCCAATAGGTCGTATCCATCTGTACTACAACGTTCCGGTCTTTGGAAACCTTCTGGATATGGCGCATGGAGGAAAGATATCGGCTGATGGTTCTGGATGAAACTCCATATTTCTCCGACAACTGTCGGCAGGTTTGCTTCCCCTCCACGTAATCCGTGATGACCTGCGACTTTTCTATTCGAGTCCCACCTCTGAACTTTCTCCCGCAATCCTTGCATTTATACAATTGGAAACGGCCTCTCAGGCCATTCCTGACCACATTTGTAGAACCACAAAAAAAGCATTTTTTTTAGCATATCAATGATAATTTTCACAAATATATGTATTTCAATGGATTACAAGGATTCCATCCCTCAAAATGTCTATTAGCCCATTCGGTCAGATGAAATACAACATGGGATACAAGCGATTCCGCCACTTCGGAAAGGACAAGGTCAATATGGACTTTGCCTTCTTCGCCATTGCTTTTGACATCAAGAAAATGGTTGCGATAGCCCGAAAACGGGAGAAAAAGCGCACCATTGCTGGATTTTTCGTATCATATAAGCTAATATGGGGCTTAGGCAGGACATACCATGCAAAAAACACAACAATGGCAGCATAGAACTTTATGCCACCATTGCGAATACAAAAAGAGGATGTGCCTATTTTGACACACCCTCACAAATCTAATGCTATTACGAATTATTCAAAATATGGATAAAACCTCAAAAAAGGCTTGTTTTATATCATTTTACGACGTTACATAATTTCTTATCGATATGAAAAGATTTTGTTAAAATATTAGAAAATAAAAAGCTGGTCTGAAGCGTAATTTGGATATATGTCAAAAAATGACTATATTTGAAACAGATGCTTCTATACGGGATTTTTTCATTTTCAAACACCACCGGATTTTTGATGATGATTTGAAAAATATGGCATAGAAGAATCTTTGGAATGAACGTAATAAAATGTTCTAAAAACACTGGTTTTCGTTGACGATTTTCATATCTTCTATAACGTTGCCCCCCACTCTTGAATTTATTAATTTTTAAATACACCAGATATTAAATGAAACAGAAAACACTATTATCATTAACTCTGATGCAGTTAGAATTAGTTTATGAGAAAAACTTTCCTGAACTCAAAAAAATGGCTGATGATGCAGAAGACGAGCAAGCCTTTAAAACAGCATTTGCCAATTGGTTGTCAACAGTCAACAACTGTGAAGCCAAAGACTTGTTCGAAAGATTGATTGAAAATGAAGGGAGGGGTATTCACGAATGGTCAAGAGATGAGCACATAACAATAAATTGTATCGCTAATCTTTATAAGTTCCTTTGTCACAAGGCTGAGCCTACTCAGGGCACAGATTTGTATATTGACCTTTTCGCACAGTTACAACAACTTACAGGGAAAAACTATTCCGTTCCGTCGGACAAGAAAATACGACATCTTATTGAACGTTGGCCTTCGGGACTCGACCAGGAAATAGTGGACATCCGCGCTGAAAACAGAGAACGAATGCTTCACCTGCTGGTGGAGAAAGTGGAACATTCACATAGCTCCCGTTTCCATTTTACAGATGGCATGACTTACGAAGAGAAATATGAACAGATGAAAGCATGGTGGAACGATGAGCGATTCCATCTGCAGATGGCTCTGAAAAATCCTACAGAGATTAACTTGTTCATGAAAAAGACTCTATCTGCAGAGACTATGTACCTACTACGTACAGCACGCAAAAAGGGGATTCCATTTTTCGTAACACCATACTACCTGTCACTTCTCGACCCTTCCAACAGATATGACGATTCTTCTATACGTAGCTATATATTTTATTCTCCTGAACTGGTGAACAATTTCGGGAATATCAAAGCATGGGAACGTGAAGACAAAGTTGTGGCTGGTAAACCTAATGCTGCTGGCTGGATAGTACCCGAAGGCGAGAACATACATAGAAGATACCCGGAAGTTGCCATTCTCATTCCCGACACTATGGGACGAGCATGCGGAGGACTTTGTGCTTCATGCCAACGAATGTATGGCTTTCAAAGTCAGCGTTTGAACTTTGAATTCTCACAGTTAATGCCACATGATTCATGGCCTAAAAAACTGTCACGCCTAATGCAATATTTCGAGAATGACCCGTTGATACGTGACATTCTTATTACGGGCGGCGACGCTCTTATGAGTCGAAATAAAACATTAAAGCATATCCTTGATGCCGTGTATCAGATGGCAACACGAAAACATAAGTCAAATGCCGAGAGACCTGAAGGAAAGAAACATGCGGAACTGCAACGCGTAAGACTTGGGACTAGGCTTCCAGCTTACTTGCCTATGCGTATTGACGATGAACTAATAGAAATACTTCGCGATTTCAGGGAAAAAGCTTCGTCAGTTGGAGTTCAGCAATTCGTCATACAGACGCATTTTCAATCACCTCTCGAAGTTACTCCTGAAGCTGAAGCAGGTATTAAGAAACTACTTTCTGCCGGATGGACCGTTGATAATCAGCTCGTTTTCAATGTAGCCGCATCACGACGCGGACATACTATGAAGCTACGCGAAGTGCTGGGCCAAATAGGAGTACTAGGCTATTACACATTTACAGTCAAGGGATTTGAGGAAAACAGCGCTGTCTTTGCACCTAACGCAAGATCTGTCCAGGAAAGTGAAGAAGAAAAAAGAACGGCCGTTCTTACAGAATCAGAAGCCGAAGTACTGGCAACTTCCATTCGTGGGGCTTCAAATCCTGGCGCGGCTTTGAAATGCTACATGCAGACACATAAACTACATGCCGTCGCTACCGACCGTAACGTACTCAATCTGCCAGCTATAGGTAAAAGTATGTCATTCAAACTTATCGGATACACAGACGAGGGACACAGAATCCTGCGTTTCGACCACGACCATACCCGTCTACACACTCCAATTCTTAAAAATATTGGCAAGGTGAACATAGTAGAAAGTCGTTCCATAGCGTCTTATCTACGACAATTAGAAAGCATGGGCGAAGATCCAGATGACTACGCATCAGTATGGAACTATACCCAGAGTCAAACGGAACACAGATTTCCTTTCTACAGATATCCGGACTTCTCGTTCAAAACAGACTCTTTCGATAATCTTTTATTAGATGCTGCTTTTTCTGATAATTCCATAAATGAATAAGCTTACTCGGTTTCTATAATTTACATATCATTTCTATAGAGACAACCATAAAATAATGGAGCTAACGGTGTGTTAGCTCCATTATTTTATTGAATTTATAAGAAAATCTAAATTTCAGAATCTTTAATTATATGAATCAATTTCCGTCCGGTTTAACCACATCAATAAATGGCGCATCATTCCAATGGAAAGCTTTCCAGTCATCTGGCTGAGCAGGATTAAAGGTTTTGAAATCAGCCTTAAGATGAGATACTACAGGAAGATTTAGCTGTTTCATTCCCTCAACAATCATTTTAGAAATCTCGTATGCTCCGTATGGATTGAAGTGTGTATTATCCTCAAACTTAGTCATCTGATTAGGGTAAGTACGTGCTGGATAATGCACGAGCGAACGCTTACTATCCTCTACGCCAAGTGTCTCAAAGAAAGTACGAGTCATATCGTGTAGTTCGATAAGCTGCACTCCCAAATCCTTTGCCACCCATCGCATTGCCTCTGGATAGTTAGCGTGTGTTTCCCGAATCTTACCATTATCGTCAAACGCGCGGCGCTGGGTTGGAGTTACAAATATTGGTGTTACCCCCTTGGCACGTGCTTCATCAACAAACTGCTTCAAGGCATAAGCATAATTATAGAAGGCTCCGCTGCCTGGACGCTTCTCCTTCTGGTCATTATGGCCAAACTCCATAAAGATATAGTCTCCTTTCTTCATGAGTGAAACAATCTTCTTAAGACGACCAGCCGCAATGAAACTTGTAGCTGTCTCTCCACTTTCCGCATAATTAGCCACAGCAACTCCATCGTCGAACCAACGAGTAATCATCTGTCCCCAACTTGCCCATGGCTCATAATCCTGGTCAACAACAGTAGAATTTCCACATAGCCAGAGTGTTGGAACTTCATTAGCTGGTTCTATCTTAATACTTGAGCATGCTGGAGCATCACCATTGATTTCTATCGTGAGCTTATCATCCCAGTTCAGCTTTTTTTCCTCACGCTTTTTGATACGCACCCTATCAGTCTTGCCGTCAGGAAGATTGATTGTTGTGTTACGCTTATTTACAATAAAAGAAAAGGTCTTGAACTCTCCTCTTTTGGTATCAGCATTCTGCACAAAAAGACGACGTGACTCAGCACGAACCGTAGTATTTGCCTTTTTCTTCTTAGAACCGAGAGTAACGGTAACTTTATAATTTCCGTCAGGCACGTTTACAGAAAAATAAAATATTCCGTCTGACAACTTAAAAGACTCAGTCTGAGCCGCCTTAGCACCATCAATTACATGCTGGAAATCATATCCGTAACCTTTCTCATTTGTAAAAAAATCCTCAGCATTTACCTTTGTTGCTGTCTTGTCACGACCGTCAAAAGAAAAATTAAATGTCTGAGCATTAAGATTTGCAGCACCACCTAAAAGGATTGCTGCAACAAGCATTTTCAAATTCATAGATAGTATAATATTGGTATTTGTTGACCACAAAGGTAGAAAAAAAGTAATAAAAATTTGCTTTATAAGAAATAAAACATTTATATTTGCACAGATGAGTATGAAAAACCATAAAATGAAAACACTATTTATTATCAAAATGGCAAATGGATTTCTGTACTACATCCTTAATGACTAAATTTAATATTAACAAAAATCACTTTTATTATGGCATACAAGATTATTGATGTTGAGGGTATAGGCCCTGCATACGCTGCAAAACTCGAAGCTGCTGGAATCAAGACAACAGAAGATTATTTGGCAAAGGCAAAGACTGCTGCCGGACGCAAATCTTTAGCAGAAGAAACAGGCATTAGTCCAAAGCTTATCCTAACATGGGCTAACCATTCAGACCTATTCCGTATCAACGGTATAGCTGGACAGTTTGCAGAACTTCTTGAAGCTGCTGGTGTAGATACTGTTAAGGAACTTAAGCATCGTGTACCAGCTAACTTACACGCTAAGCTTGTTGAGGTTAATGAGCAGAAGAATCTATGCAACCGCGTACCTGCGGTCTCTGAAATAGAAAAGATGGTTGAACAGGCTAAGGTTCTTCCACCTATATTGGAATATTAAGATTCCATTAATTGTAATCATAAAATAGAATTCAGGATTTCGAGAAAAGGCACTTTTAATAGTGTCTTTTCTTTTGCTTTTGACAGTTTTTATCCTAACTTTGCAGACACAAAAAATATATTATTATGATCATTTATAATACAACATTTCATGTAGAGAATGCAGATGCACAAAATCTTGTGATATTTCTGCATGAAGTCTACGTAGTCGTCCCTTAAAAAGTATATTTCATCGAGATGCTGTTACAAAATAGCAACTCGATCATTTTTTTGAGTG
>JAILIJ010000193.1 GCA_024695315.1 Bacteroidaceae bacterium | reverse complement strand
GAGGTAATTATGCTTAAGGTTACTGACGTTGATTATGTAAAGGACTATACCTTACTACTCACCTTCAACGATGGAGTACGCAAAGAATGCGACCTACGACCATATCTAACAGGCGAAGTATTTGGCGAGTTACTCGACCGTGACAAATTTGTTCAGTTTGGTCTCACTAAATATACTATCGAATGGGCAAATGGCGCAGACTTGGCACCCGAATTCTTGTATGACATCGGCAAAGTTTCGTGAAACCAAAAATCAACACACATAGAGTAATTAGTAATCAGTAATGAGTAATAACCAAGCAACTCATTACCCATCAAACAAACATACTCCCGTACTTACACACATTCAGTAAGTACGGGAGCATTGTTTATGACAAGTATCAATCACAATACGAATGAATACCGAATAACGCAAATACAGAAAAAACAATCAAGGCACTATCAAAACAGCCTCAACAAACAACATATGAAAGTCTCATATAAGTCTCATATAAGTCTCATATAAGTCTCATATAAGTCAGTACTTAGTCTATACTTTAGGCAAAGGTCATATTGTAACATTTACACCCACATCTCCATATACAAACATCCATATTTCCCAAGCGAGAGATATGGGGACAGCATCAAAAAGAATCACTTTTTCTTCTTTTTGCTTTCTTTATATTTCAGCCAATCTTCTTTTGTCTTCCACATCCATTTTCTATCTTTAATGAATTTTTCTCGTGGATGAATAATATTTGTGCAAGGAACGAAATGGAAATTATAATCATTATTCTCGTTAGACATTATATTACTTTTCAATGTACAAGAATCCACTATTGCAAATTTATATCCCCACAATTCCGTACAGATATGCAACAAATCCATCCAACGATACATTTCACAATATACAGTATCATTACGAATCTCATAAACACCAACCAACCCCGGCCACTTTTGGGGATACAATATCTCTTCCAGTGTATTACCAAATGATACACTATTGCCAAAATCTATTCTACTACTATCTCTTTTAACTTCATCAAAGCCAAATTCTGCACATATTCCATCTGGATAAAAAATATACCCCCAACGTTTAGAATCCAACGTTTCAGTAGAACCATGAATATAGCATCCATCAACACGGAAACGTCCTTGGTTTGCATTTTCTTCACCATAAGTTAAATGATTATCAGCATACTTCTTCAACCAATTGCCTACAACCGTATGGCAACTGCAAAGTAAGAATAATGAAAATAACGCAACTATTTTTTTCATAACCCTAAATTCCGCAGCACTTTAGTTTAGCTATTTTTATAAGTTTCTGAGCAACAAAAAGCTGTCCAGGATTTTGTTATGTCAGATTTTTTACTTACCTTAGTGCTGCGTTTCAAGACAAGCAAAATCATCAATTACATGGCAAATATAAACATAAAATCTGAGAAAATCACCCCTTTTGGTGGAATATTTCATGTGAGTGAGCATTTTTCCCGTTTCGTAGGCCCCATTATCGACAAAGTGCTGGGTATTCGCTGACAGATACAGGCAAGTCGCTCATGCCTGCCATCACGGCGCTGATAGCCTGGGGACAGGAACATTTTGACGAAGTGGTGACTGACTAAAAATGGAAATTTATTCGACCTGTACGGTTGACAACGAACACGGTGCATCCGAGATGGCGGGCGCCTCCCTGTTGACAATGGGTGGTGCCCGCGATCCTATTTGTTATTCTGTTGTCAGATAGCCAATGTGCAGGTTTCCTTTTTTGAGCAATTGTTTCAAATGTGCTTTGAGAGAAGCCGGTGTCACCTGCTTGATGTGTGAGGTGTCGCCCTTTTTGATGACAATTCCATTAAGTTCACTGGCAAGGAGGTCGGAGCGCAGACTGTAATCATTATCCTTATAATTGTCCTTGAGTTTCTCGCGCTCCGTGATATAGCTGTCAATGAGATCCTGGGTGATGAGATTGCCCTCCGCCATATCCAGAACGAGTTGGGTGACGTCTTTGGCAATCCGCTCACGTTGCTTGGGGTCGCAGGTATAGACAATGGTGCATTTCATGCGCTGAACAGGCAGCAAGTCATCTTGTACAATGCAATGTGGCGTATAAACATCACTATGCTGGATACGCAACGTGTTGAGCAGGATTTTGCCAAGCACGCTCATCAGCACTTGGTTGTGGGCATGTGTCTGCTGCGTGTATTGAAAGCCTTTTTCCCATGTATAGAACAAGTAGGTTGTACAAAACGGAGTAGCGTTCTCAATTTTCTCCACTACTGTGGTGTTTGTGGTCTTGTAGTGGTCGGCTTCCCAAGTCCTGCGTTTCACTGGCTCTGGTTTCGAAGGAAGTGAACCGATATATTTGAGCAGAAGCGGTCGAAGGGTGTCGGCATCCACTTCACCTTGTACAACAAATACCGAGCCATTGAAGTTGGAATAATAATCCTTCACCACTTCCCTGAAACGTTCTACTGAGTAAGCGCCGGCTTCCTCCAAAGAAGGAGACATGAGGCGCTTGACAGATGCCGCAGGCAGGTTTTGCAATCTGAGTTGTGCCTGCATGATGGGATTTTGAGCCGCCATAATGGTGGTTTTGATGCCTTTGATTTGGTCTGCAGCTTCAACGGAGTCCACCTCCACAGTTGTCAATGAGGCATGAATCATCTTCAACTGTTGCTCAATATTCTTCCACTGCTCCACGCTGTTAGTGGCATGGAAAGGTAAGAGAACATCCATAATATCGTCAAAAGGTTGATTCAGACCCCACCATGAGCTGCCAATGTATTCAAAATGCCGTCTGCATGAGAGCATGCTATGATACCCTATCTCCTCATCACGAAGCGCAGAGTATCCCATAGGGCGGTCAAACATCATGTTGATGGAGTTGTTGTCGGTTTTCTTTTTCCACAGCAATATTTTCACGCCATTTGACAAAAGCAACTCGCTGATGCTGTCGTTACGAACGGTCGTTTTCACGACAGTGCCTGGTGTAGGATTGATGTCGAGATCATTGATATGGAGTGTCTCCAGTTTCTTGCCTCCTTCCACTGCTACATCTGTGAGTTCCTCATCTTTCATGTTCCTCACCCGGTGGAAGATTACCATGACATCTTCCTCCGTCGGCAGGGTCGCATCTTTGGGAAACATGGTGGTCACCAGCATGTTGTGACCATCGGTCATATCCCTGAACATTTTGTCGAGTTGTTCCTTGGTTGTGGTGTTGGCAATATGACCTTTTGTGGCCTCTTCGCTACTATAGTCATTGATAGCGTTTCCATTGAAGAAACTATTGACCAGCCGATCTGTCCAGTCAATGCTTATTTTGGATACGAATTTGCTGTATTTGCTGTATACAGTGTCGGGAAACAGGATGGCGGAGAAGTCCTCGTTGTAGGAAGGACTTAGTCGGTCATCTGGATTCCTTTTGAAATCTGTAAAACCCTTGCGGCGGATGATTTCTATTTTTTTCAGCAACGTTTCCAGAGTCGAGGACCATTTGTCGGGTGAGGAACTCATCTCATAGACGATAAACTTGGTATTCTTGATGTCTGCAAGATTAAGGTTGTAGGCTCTAGACATTAAAATATCATTGCTCTTGAGGGCTTCGAGTTGATCATTCATCAGCACCCTTGATTTGTCAAGAATATGTTCCGACCTTAAGTCTCCCACCTTATTCCTTATCACATTCTCTTCTTTTGGCACTCTGATAATCACAGAACATACATGAAATGGTAGTCGTGGCTCTTGATACACATGAACCTGAGGTGCCACAAAGTCAGGTATGGCAGGTGGCTCGGGAACGATATGCTTGCCACGTTTCATTGTGCCAAACATTTTCTTTATCTTTCCCACCATCTCGTCGGCATCGAAGTCACCGGTCACAACCACGGCCTGGTTTTGTGGTTGATACCAGTATTTGTAAAAATTGCGAACGAGTTTAGGAGGGCAATTTCTCACAATTTCCAGGTCGCCAATCGGCGATCGCTCCGTGTAGAGGGAGTTGTTGAGCAAATCGCTGGTGAACTGCTGTGTAATCGATACCGTGTTTCTGCTTCTCCATTCCTCGACAATGACATTGCGTTCGCTTTCCACATCATTGTCGTCGATGGTGGCATCGCAAGCCCAGTCGCGCAAGAGGAGCAGACAGGAGTCTATCTGCAATACATCGCCAGTGGGTATGGAATTGAGGAAATACCTCACCGTCGTGTATCCTGTGAAGGCATTGCTGTCGTGTCCGAATGGGATGCCGTTGCGCTGCATGAATCCTATTACCTCACGTCCTGGGAAATGTTTCGTCCCCTTGAACTGCATATGCTCGACAAAGTGGGCCAAGCCACGTTCGTTTTCCTTCTCTATAAACGACCCTCCTTTTACCAACAAGTTGAAGTTGGCCTTTCCCTTGGGTTCCGTGCATCGGCGCACATAGTAGGTCAGCCCATTTTTCAATACCCCCGTCCTCACCGACGTATCCGCAGGAATCACTTGTTGGTCGATGATGTCGGAATGAAGCATAATCAGTGAATCGCGCCTTTTCCCTGCTTCTGCTGCTAGAACCGAATCTCTGACAATTTCTTCTCTTGTTGGTATGGAATCATTTCGGTCCTTGGAGTCTGTAGCCATTCTTTCATTCGCTTGTTGGGCAAATAGCGTCTGGCATGCTACAGCCATTACTACGAGCGGGAAAGGCATAATGTTTTTCTTGTTCATATTCGTTAAGGTCTTTATCTTTTATTATATACCTAAATTCCGCAGCACTTTAGTTTAGCTATTTTTATAAGTTCCTGAGCAACAAAAAGCTGTCCAGGATTTTGCCATGTCAGATTTTTTACTTACCTTAGTGCTGCGTTTCAAGACAAGCAAAATCATTAATGACATGGCAAATATAAACATAAAATCTGAGAAAATCACTCCTTTTGGTGGAATATTTCATGTGAGAGAGCATTTTTCCCGTTTTGCGGGTCCTGTTATCGACAAAGTGCTGGGTATTCGCTGTACCTCCTTCGGCTATCAGTACAGCGAGATAGTGGGTTCGCTGTCGAGCGTCTATTTCTGCGGAGGTGACTGTGTTGAGGACGTAACAAGCCACCTTATGTAGCACACCCCTCCGACACCGCTTTTGTCATCCGTATGAAAGATGCGACAAAATTGAGAAAAGTAAAACTCATGAACGGCATAGATAATGGGCAGAGCGGAAAGAAAGCCATCCCCGTAAAGAAAATCAACGGCAAGGGTATGCCTAAGATTGAAGGAATACCTGATGACGAGATGATGGAGATGCAGATAAGAGGGAAATGACGGTACCATCTTTACCGACAAGGCACCGCGTTCCAGTCAGCCGAATGCTGTCCGAGACACTATCATAATGCTAATAGAATGTCGAATCGCCTAAAAAAATATAAAATAACGCATAATTTGCGACGTTTTTTTTCGATAAATCGTCGAATGTTCTCATGTTGGCACAAAAAAGAACCTGCCCAAACGGACAGGTTTCTTTCATTATATTAGAGTGATATTTACTCTTCAACGGCAGTCTGCGCGGAGGCTATAACCAATTTTCTTGCATGACGCAAAAATTAGCAATGGTACATTTTTCCTATTATGTATGTTGCAAAAGTTTGAGGAACGATGCGTGCGAGGAAACGTTGAAAATCGGAATACCAGTCAGAGGTGTAGTAGATCTTAGGATTTTTGACCGTTGCAGCCTTAATAATACGCTTTGCTACCGCCTCGCTGGTCAGTCCATTACTCTCGTCGCTCTCCATCTGTTTTAGGGCATCCTTAAAGCGAGGATAAGCCTCTAAACATGTAAAGTCTGAAGTGCGTTTGAAATTTGTCTGTACATCGCCTGGCATTAGGCATGTAACCTTTATGTCGTAGTCTTTGAGTTCATTTCTCAGAGCTGATGCAAAGGAGTTGATGGCTGCTTTGCTGGCTGAATACATGCTTTGAAATGGTAGTGGAAATTGGCCAGCCATGGAACTGATGAATACTATTCGTCCTCTTTCCTTGTCGTTCAAATTCTGCACTCGCATGAGTTTTAGGGCGGTTTGAACAACTCTAATGGGGCCAAACATATTGACGTCGAACTGACGTTTCATTTCTTCTTCTTGTGTAAATTCGAGAGAACCAGCAACTCCCATTCCGGCGCATAATATTAGTATGTCTATTCTGCCTTCATTTTTATTGATGGTATTTATGGCAGATTCTACAGACAGGTGGTCGGTGACGTCACATTTTATATGTTTGACTCCATCCTGTGGTTTGTCTGAACGTGAAAGGTCGTAAACGGTAAATTTTTTGTCGGCAAATAGTCTTGCTGTAGCACGTCCGATACCAGATGAAGCACCTGTTATTGCCACTATCTTATGAGAATTGTCTCGTGTGTTCATATTTTTTTATACAAAAAGATGTCTTGATGGCTTGAAAAAAAGCCTAAAATTATATGTTTAAGTCCCGAAAGAAGCTAAAAAGTACTTAAAATGAAGTTAAAAAGACGATAGTTGAGGTAGAAAACATGCCTTGCACAATTAGAGTATGCCCCCCAAAGGTATCTATATTACTCCATTATAACTCCTTTTTTACTTCCTGCAAGTGAAAAAAAGTCGAACTTGCGAAACTTGAGTTATCAAAATGATACAAAATTACGAAATAAAAGTCTTTTTCCAAAGAAAAATGTTGGTTTATGAAAAATATAGATTATATTTGCCGCACGAAAAAAATATATGAGACAGATTGTAAACTCT
>JAILIJ010000181.1 GCA_024695315.1 Bacteroidaceae bacterium | reverse complement strand
TTCGGTCAGGCAGAACTCATCCGAAGACTCCTATCCACCTACAATCCAAACAAGCCATTAACAAACACAAAGAACATTGAAGCTATAAAGCAGATGGACATATTAACAGGAAAAGTATGCAAATTGCTGAACATTGAAAAGCCAAGCAAAAAATCGTCATACGACTTCCTCACAACCGTCCTCCACGACTACCAGCACATAGCCCTCGAACTTATTTAATGCATAGCCGCAAACAATTGAAAACGAATATATTAACATCAGTTTATGCAAATTTGAAGTACCACTTCAAATTTGCATAAACTCGTCTTAACATACTAATATTCTTACACTTGCACTATATGCATTCATTTTTATAGAGTCAAAAAGGTAAAACGTAAATTCGAAGCATCACATGCCTCACTCTTCCCTGTTTCAACATGCAAATTTCATTTCTCTGGTCAGAGAAATATTTTTCTCTGACCAGAAACTTCAAAAAAGACAATTAAGAATCTCTTACCTTTCTCTACATTCCTCTACAATTTCGTAGAGAGACATAAGAGAATGGTAAGGGAAAAGAGTTATCTTTCTACTGCCTTATAATTGGCGTAATCGTTTTGGATTTTCCATCAAACATGTACTATATCCATTGAAATGCTTTGATATTAGAAAGACATTACAAAATTTAAGGATCAAATTAGTGACTAAGTACTGACCTGTTAGCGACTAATATGAGACTTATGAGAGTCAAAAAGTGGGTGTTGAAACCTAATTTTAGCAGCAATTTACCCTAACAGGAACAGAGACACAGAAGCATACTATCTTAACGCATTTTATACAATATTGACAATCTGCCGAATAGAGAAGGACTGCATACAAAAGCGTTCCAGTTCCAGTTGTTCCAGTTATTTTTTTTGATAGTACATTTTCTCTTTTTGTTTATATTATATTATTATATATATTATTAATAATAATATAGTTATATATAGATATACTGTACAAAAAAAAAGAGTTTTGCAAAAAAACATACCCTTTAAAAATAACTGGAACAACTGGAACTGGAACGCCCGACGCATATCTTCCCTATAAAAGCACATGCTATTTCTAAAACGGGATTACATTATAACCACGAACAAAAAAAATGGCAAGCATCATCCGACACTCGCCATTTTTCTTTATCATGCAATACGTTATTACTTCTTCAATTTTGCGATGCTCTCTGTGAGGGCAGCAATCTTTGTCTCAGCATCTGACTGCTTCTTACGTTCAAGCTCTACGACCTGTGCAGGAGCACTTGATACGAAACGCTCATTTGAAAGCTTCTTCTGTACTCCTACGAGGAAGCCCTGAAGACGCTTTACCTCTGCCTCCATCTTGGCAATTTCAGCCTCAGCATCAACAAGGTCGCCAAGTGGTACGGCAAACTCTGTTGTACCTACGAGGAATGCAGAAGCTGTATCGTCCTTTGCAGAAACAATATCGATGCTTGAAAGATTAGCCATCTTCTTTGTCACGTCTGCAAGAGCAGGAACAGGGTTCTCTCCAATAATCTGAAGCGTGAGAGCCTCCTTTGGAGCGATGTTCTTCTGATTGCGAACGGCACGTACGCCTGCCACAATCTGTTTCATCAACTCTACGTCTGCAATAATCTTTGCATCAGCCTCAGTTGGAGCATCAATCTTGAGAGGGTCAACCATAATAGACTCTCCATCCTTACGCTCTGCAATGTGCTGGTAGAGTTCCTCTGTGATGAATGGCATGAATGGGTGGATAATCTTCATGAGCTGCTCAAAGAACTTCAAAGTGCTATTCAGAGTGGCAGCATCAATAGGAGCCTGATATGCTGGCTTAATCATCTCAAGATACCATCCAGAGAACTCGTCTGTGAAGAGCTTGAAGATTGTCATGAGTGCCTCGTTGAGACGATACTTGCTGTATAGGTCGTTAATCTCTACTACGGTTGCACGCAACTTAGCATCCATCCACTCGATAGCCTTCTTGCTTGCCTCTGGCTGAGCTATGTCAGCTTTTTCCCATCCTGACACAAGACGGAAGGCATTCCAGATCTTGTTACAGAATGCTGCACCCTGCTGACAAAGGCTCTCGTCAAAGAGAATATCATTACCTGCTGGAGCTGAAAGGAGCATACCCATACGTACTCCATCTGCACCATACTTCTCGATAAGGCCTATTGGGTCAGGAGAGTTACCGAGTGACTTACTCATCTTACGACCGAGGTTGTCACGAACAATACCTGTGAAATATACGTTGCGGAAAGGAACATCCTTCATGTACTCCTCACCTGCCATAATCATACGTGCCACCCAGAAGAAGATGATATCCGGACCTGTTACGAGGTCTGCTGTTGGGTAGTAGTACTTAATCTCCTCGTTGCCCGGATTGTTTATTCCGTCAAAGAGAGATATAGGCCAGAGCCATGAAGAGAACCAAGTATCGAGGGCATCCTCATCACGAACGAGCATGTCAGCCGTGATGTTGTCGCCATACTTAGCCTTTGCCTTAGCAAGGGCATCCTCAGGTGTGAGGGCAACGACAAACTTCTCGTTTTCGTCATCCTGTACACTTCCATCATTCACGAAGTATGCTGGGATGCGATGTCCCCACCAAAGCTGACGTGAGATACACCAGTCCTGAATATTCTCAAGCCAGTTGCGATATGTTGTCACGTACTTAGTTGGGTAGAACTTAATTTTACCCTCAAGTACTGGTGGAAGAGCGATGTCTGCAAAATGCTTCATAGAGAGGAACCACTGCTTACAGAGACGAGGCTCAACGGCAGTATCCTGATTACGCTCAGAATATCCTACCTTGTTCTCATAGTCCTCAATCTTCTCCATGAGACCAGCATTCTGAAGGTCAATAGCAATCTGTTTACGGACATCCATACGGTCCTGTCCTACATACATGCCAGCTGCCTCAGAAATTGTTCCGTCTGGATTGAAGATATCTATAGTTTCAAGATTATGAGTCTTACCGAGAGCATAGTCATTTACATCATGGGCAGGAGTAACCTTAAGACATCCTGTACCAAATTCGATATCTACATAGCGGTCCTCAATAACAGGAATTACACGACCTACGAGAGGCACGATAACCTTATGACCACGGAGCCACTGGTTCTTAACGTCCTTAGGATTGATACACATAGCCGTATCACCCATGATAGTCTCAGGACGAGTAGTAGCAACAACAGCATAATACTTGCCGTCAGCATCCTGATGGATTACTTCTCCCTCTTCACCAGTTGGCTTAATAGGATTTGTATCAGCATCTGCGACATAATATCTAAGGTTATAGAGCTTAGACTTCTCGTCACGATAGATAACCTCCTCTGTTGATAGAACAGTCTGAGCCTTTGGATCCCAGTTTACCATACGTAGACCACGATAGATGAGTCCCTTCTCATAAAGGTCAACGAATACCTTGAGAACTGACTCGCTACGCTTCTCATCCATAGTGAAGGCAGTACGGTCCCAGTCACATGATGCACCAAGGCGACGGAGCTGCTTGAGGATGATGCCTCCGTGCTCGTCAGTCCAATCCCAAGCATGCTTAAGGAACTCTTCACGAGTAAGGTCACGCTTCTTGATGCCCTGTTCAGCAAGGCGGTTCACCACCTTAGCCTCAGTTGCAATAGAAGCATGGTCAGTTCCTGGTACCCAACAAGCATTCTTACCGTCGATACGAGCCTTACGAATAAGGATATCCTGAATAGTATTGTTGAGCATGTGACCCATGTGAAGCACACCAGTTACATTTGGTGGTGGGATTACAATAGTATATGGTTCACGTCCATCTGGCTTACTTGCAAAGAGTTTGTGGTCCATCCAATACTGGTACCACTTACCTTCCACATCTGAAGGATTGTATTTACTGGCTAATTCCATTTGTTATATTTAATTTTGACATTTTAGCTGCAAAGGTAATGATTAAAAATGAAGAATGAAGAATGAAGAATGAAGAATTTTGAAAAGTGTAATGAAAAAAGCCTTCATATTTATAATTTCATGATTTGCCGAAAGAATGAAATACATTTTGTGGAGGCGTTGAGCTTTCAATGTTTTATAAAAATATAAAACAAGAATTAGATGATGGATTATAAAAAAATACGGTTATGTGGGCAAAAAAATCCACACGACCGTATTTACCATTTTTTCTTTTCGGCTGCAGTCAAGAAGTTGCATATATTTATTTCGGCTCCTTCTCGTTCTTCCGTACCAGAATAAACCACGCTTCGTTCCACAATCTTAGGTTTTACCCACGTTGGCAAAGACTTAAGTGTCTTCTCGAAATATGCAGAATAAGTTGCGGCACTTTTTATTTCAAATGCCTTCATCCCATCAGGCACAACATGTAGCAAATCAACTTCGTTTTGATTCGAATCACGATAGAAATATAAGGATGGTTCAGTCATAGAATTAAGACAACTCTTATAAGCCTCTGTAACAATAAGATTTTCGAACAAATGGCCTCTCATCGAGTTCGTACTTAATTCTTCAGAACTTCTTATTCCGAGCAAAGCACATGCAAGTCCTGTATCGCAGAAATACAACTTTGGGCTTTTAGTCAAGCGCTTGCGACTATTCTCAAAGTATGGAGGCAGAAGATAAATAATATAAGACATCTGTAAGACGCTAACCCACGACAAAATGGTATTTGCAGACACTCCAACCTCATTAGCCAATTCTGAAGCGTTAAAAACTGAGCCTATTCTTCCCGCACATAATCGCATGAATGTACGAAAAAGCATTAAGTCCTTTACATTTGTAACCAGTCTCACATCACGCTCTATATACGTCTTAATATATGCAGGATACATATACTTAGGTGTCATTCTATTTGTGCAAATTGCTGGAAATAAACCATTAAAAAGTAGTTCATCCAGGGTAATATTACGCACCCACCCTGCAACCTCCGCAAGAGACATCGGCATAAGTTCAAATACGCAACTTCTACCAGCAAGACTCTGCGTAATACTCTTGAGCAAAGTGAAATTATTGCTTCCAGAAAGTATGAAACGTTTTTCAGGATGCTCGTCCACTATTCCCTGTATGTACGACAGAAGCTCAGGTACGTTCTGTACCTCGTCAAGAATCATCCCATCAATATGTCTGTTAAGGAAAGTCCTTGGGTCACTTGTTGCATTTGCTCGAGTGTCAAGATCTTCAAGCGTATAATATGTCAAATGAGGGAAATGAGATTTAACGAAAGTTGTTTTCCCACTCTGACGCGGCCCTGTTATTGTGATTACAGGGAAGTATTTCATCGCCTCATTCACCTCTGCACTAATCTCGCGTCGTACCACCGCTTTGGTAAAATCAAAGGGCGATTCGCTCACGCACATATCCAAATAATCATCAATACTATATTCCATTTTTATTCTTATTATAAACCGCAACAAAGGTATTATTTTTCTTTTAGATTTACAAGTTTTTCTGCGCAAATCTATGCAAATTTGAAGTTGCATTTCAAATTTACATAGATTTTAGCGCATTTTTAGCCCAAAAACTTTATATTTTTATGCAATTTTGAAGTTGTATTTCAAATTTACATAACATTATAGTTTCTTATAAAGTTTTCTATAATATAAAAGATAACCCAAATTCACGGACACAAATATCACCAAATGGAGAACAAGATATATAAGCTTTTAATATATATATATTTGGAATATTACAAAAAAATCAAATATTCTTACAAAACAACAAATTAGTTTCTGCTAATTATTTCCCCCTACAACCTAGACTCATGATTTCATTTTGACACTCCCAAACACTATCAAAACTTAATAAAATATTTATAAAAGGAAAGAAAAGTAAAGTCAAAACAGAACGTCGGACAAAATCAAATAATATAATCCAAGAAAAAAATTTCTTACTTATCATATTTTAGGCAAAAAAGAATCACAACAGAGCGTACCTTTCTACCCCACCTCCTTCGACAACGCTTCGTAATACCTTCGTATCACACTCGTATTTCATCAAAAATGAGTATCAATTTCTATCTTTTGAAATTTCACTCATCCCCTAGATAAAATCAGAGATTGAAACGCATCGTCAGATGAATAACAAAGATAGTATTTTTTCTCCCAGATTCAAAGGCTTTGTCATATTTTTAAGAAAATTTATATATTTTTAACTAAAATTTTTGTTCATTATAATCTCCACATTACAAAATAGGCGTAAAAACAACACTACTTTTCGTATCTAAACTAACATTTGAAAATCCACTTTATAAAACACTTCAACAAAATATATAATAAAAACAGCTATACCAAAAGCATACCTTGCACAAACGACAAAACTCCCCTTTTCACATATCAAAAAAAAATTATTCACATGATTACTAGCTAAAAAATCAGTAGTTTTACCTAAATTTGCAACCGCAATATAATCGGTATTCAAACAAATAAAGGTTTTCCTCCTAAAAAACTTGTTTTAATACTGAAACACTCCTATAAAATAATAAAACACCAAGCAAAATGGATTACAAAGCAATAATAGACAAATACTATACGGAGGACAATGAGTTGAAACACATCTTATTAGTCCATTCACGCAAAGTAGCCGACAAAGCACTTTCCATAGTAGACAAACATCCAGAACTGGAAGCCGACCGCCAATTTGTAGAAGAAGCATCCATGCTTCACGATATAGGCATCTTTATGTGTGATGCCCCAGGAATACAATGTTTTGGTGACAAACCATACATCTGCCACGGCACATTAGGAGCCGAATTAGTTCGCGAAGCAGGTTTTCCTGCTCACGCCCTTGTATGCGAACGCCATACCGGAGCAGGACTTTCGATAAAAGATATCGAAGAACAAAATCTTCCGGTTCCTCACCGCAACCTATTACCAATCAGCATAGAAGAACAAATTATTTGTTATGCAGACAAATTCTATTCCAAAACAAAACTTGAAAAGGAAAAGACCGTGGAACAAGCCCTTGCAAGCATAGAGAAATTTGGAAAAGAAGGAGCAGAAAGATTCAAACTATGGATAGATTTATTTGAATAAAATCATCAAACAACTAGCATGTAATTTTGCTTTTTGGTTAAAAGTACTTAATTACGCTCCCAATAGTCCCACATTTTTTAAATAGCATATTTCATTTTCACTTATTATTCGTATCTTTGCAGTCGAATAGTGATTTTGAAACATATTAGGATTGAAACAATATACATTAATTTTCTCTCTGTTCCTGCTATCTGCTTATTCAGTCACAGCATTTAGTGGACAAGGTCAGATGACCAGAGAGTGGAATCTTACAGACGACAGCCTGAGCGATTCTATCGATAGAGATAGCATTGTTCAGGATTCTCTTGTTTCAATACTTCAAGCAAAAGCAAAAAGTTTTGATTCAACTGTCGACCCTAACGATTCAAACCACATCATACTGTCCCAACTTGATTCGTTAAAGGCTAAATACGCATCACAGAAAGGCAACGACAAAGTGACACAATGGAACGACTCCATTGCGCAGGTTGAGGACTCTATAAAGAAAAATACAAAGAAAGCCCCTTTGGAGGCTAAAGTTGACTATAGTTCGAAAGACTCACTCGTCTTCTACATGGGCACAAAGAATGCTTTTCTATACGGCAATAGTAATGTGAAATACACAAACATCGAATTGACCGCAGAAAACATCACTATGAACATGGACAGTAACACTGTACATGCCATTGGTGCAGTAGACTCATTAGGAAAAAAATACGGAGAACCTGTATTTAAGGAAGGCAGCGACACATACGAGTCTGAGAGCATGAGCTACAACTTCGAAACAAAGAAGGGATACATAACAAATGTGTACACAGCTCAACAAGACGGTTTTCTTACAAGTGAGCAGTCCAAGAAAGGAGCTAATGATGAGCTTTATCTTCGTCATGGTAGATACACAACATGTGATGAGGAACACCCTCACTTCTACATAGCTCTAAGCCGTGCAAAGGTACACACCGGTAAAAACGTATTCTCAGGTCCAGCATGGCTTGTCATAGAGGATGTGCCACTACCAATTGCCATCCCATACGCATATTTTCCATTTACAAGCTCATATTCTTCTGGATTCATTATGCCTACATACGGAGATGAATCTACACGAGGTTTTTACCTAAGAGATGGAGGATATTATTTCGCTATAAGCGACATGATGGACCTAAAGCTTACTGGAGAAATATATACAAAAGGTTCTTGGGGATTAGGTGCCCAGACAACATATAAAAAACGCTACAAATACAACGGTAACTTCTATTTCAACTACCAGGTAACAAAGGAAGGTGAAAAGAATATGCCAGACTATAGCGCAACAAAGAACTTCAAAGTTCAATGGTC
Source organism: Bacteroidaceae bacterium (assembly GCA_024695315.1). Classification (GTDB taxonomy): domain Bacteria; phylum Bacteroidota; class Bacteroidia; order Bacteroidales; family Bacteroidaceae; genus Minthosoma. Next base: position 8,186 of record JAILIJ010000181.1, on the reverse strand, counting down.
ACACCGTCAGGATTCAAAGGCAAGTGTAAACAGTTCTTTCTCTGCATCTGTAAACTTTGCTACACAAAGCTATGAGAAGAACAACCTCACGAGTCTCTACAACCCTACTTCATACTCACAGAGTACCCGTACATCAAGTGTGAGCTATTCACACTCGTTCCCTAAAATCGGATTGTCGCTCTCAAGTAGTATGAACATAGCCCAAAACATGCGCGACTCAACTATATCTCTTACGCTTCCAAATTTGAGTATAAGCCTTAGCCGCCTCTACCCTTTCAAGCGTAAACATGCTGCAGGAAAAGAAAGATGGTACGAAAAGATCGCTCTTACATATACAGGTTCTCTTTCTAACAGCATCAACACAAAAGAGGACAAATTGATGAACTCAAACATCATCAAGGATTGGAGTAACGGAATGAAACACTCTATTCCAATTTCTGCTTCTTTCACGCTGTTCAAATATATAAATGTCACACCATCGCTCAATTACACAGAAAGATGGTACACACATAAGATAAACCAAGACTGGGACTACGACAGCCAGAGTGTGGTACGCGATACTATCTACGGATTCAACCGCGTATGGGACTACAACCTCAGTTTGTCTGCCAATACAAAAATTTACGGTTTCTACGTTCCTGTAAGACAGATTTTCGGAGATAAGATAGACCGTATCCGCCACGTCATCACTCCTACAGTAAGTTTGTCATACGCTCCAGACTTTAGCGATGCAAAATACGGATATTACGACTCATACGTCAAAACTGATGCAGAGGGAAATGTTACACTCGTATCATATTCTCCATACGCTGGCTCACTTTACGGAACACCATCAACGGGAAAAACAGGTGCTGTAAGTTTCGACCTCGCAAACAATATTGAGATGAAAGTCAAAACTAAGGATGACTCTCTCAAAAAGGTAAGCATCATCGATGAACTCGGTGCAAGCATCTCATACAATATGGCTGCAAAAAAACAGCCTTGGAGTAACTTGTCAACACGACTTCGTTTGAAATGGGGAAAGACAACTTTCAACATGAATGCTGTATTCAACACCTATGCCTATGAATTTGACGAGAACGGAAACGTTGTTGTTGGTAACAAAACTGAATGGTCATACGGACGTTTCGGACGTTTCCAAGGCATGAGTAAAAACTTGTCATACACATTCAACAACCAATCCTGGAAAAAGATTAAGGAAGGAATTGGTAGACTATTTGGCGGAAAAGAAGAGGAAGAGTTGAATAAAAATAAAGACAGCGAAGATGAGGACGAAAATAGCGACAACGTAGAGTTGGAAACTAACGAGGATAAGATGCACAGAACAAAAAATGGAGATAGCGATGAGGCTAGCAAAGAAGGACTCGATGCTGACGGATATATGAAACTCAATATTCCATGGTCATTCTCCGTTTCATACGGAATTACAATGGCAGAAGATAGAAGCGCAGCTATCAACATCAAAAACATGAGATACCCATATAAGTTCACACAAAACATGAACTTCTCAGGTAACGTGAAACTATCTTCAAATTGGAATATCAACTTCTCATCAGGATGGGATTTCACCAATCATGCCATCTCTATGACAACAGTAAACATATCACGCGACATGCACTGCTTCAATATGAGCTGCGGACTCGTGTTCGGAACATACACATCTTATAATATTACTCTTCGTGCAAATGCGAGCACACTTACTGATGCACTCAAGTACGATAAAAAGAGTAGCTATTCAAGCAGCATTGAATGGTATTAAATTAAACTTTATGGGAAGAATTTTATCCATAGATTACGGACAGAAACGTACAGGAATTGCTGTTACAGACTCACTACAGATGATAGCCAACGGACTAACAACTGTAGACACAAAGGATTTGGAGGCTTTTATCATCGACTACGTTAAAAAGGAAGACGTTGAAACTATTGTTGTAGGACTACCAAAACAAACTAATGGCGAAGATTCTGAAAATATGAAACGAATCACACCATTTGTAAATCGTCTCAAAAAACTCTTTCCTGACAAAAAAATAGATATGTACGATGAACGTTTCACTTCTGTCTTAGCTCATCAAACAATGCTCAATTCAGGAATAGGAAAAAAAGCCAGACAGAACAAAGGACTTGTAGACAAAATAAGCGCTACAATCATCTTGGAAGACTATCTGGAAAGTAAAAGAAATTTCTAAAATATAAATATATGATTCTACCAATGTATATCTTCGGACAACCTGTACTTAGAAAGGTTGCTTCCGAAATAAATCCAAAAGAATATCCTGGACTTCAGGAACTCATACAGAACATGTACGAAACAAACAGAAAGGCTGACGGCGTAGGATTAGCTGGCCCACAGGTTGGACTTGCCATTAGATTATTTATCGTCGACCTCGATGTAATAAGCGATGATCAGCCTGAATATAAGGGTTTTCAGCACGCTTTCATCAATCCTGAAATTTTAGAAAGCAGCGAGGAAACTTGCAACTTCGAAGAAGGATGTCTCAGCGTTCCTGGCATTCATGAGTCTGTTAAACGTCCAGAAAGAGTACATGTAAAGTATATCGATGAAAATCTGGTTGAACATGATGAATGGATTGATGGATTCCTCGCTCGTGTATTCCAACACGAATATGACCATCTTGACGGAAAACTTTTCATCGACCACGTTTCTTCTTTCCGTAAACAACTTATAAAGTCAAAACTTTTAGCTATGGCTAAGGGAAAAATTTCAACAACCTACAAGTGTAAGCCTAATCGTTAATGCCAGAACTTATAACGATTTGTTCATTACTATGAAGAAAAAAGCCTTACACATAATTAATTATAAGGAAGGATTGCATGTCTTAAGACTTGCAGTCCTATTCTTCATCATATCTTTCAGCACTCTGTTTTCTTCTTTGAAAGCACAGATAAACACAACTCGACTAATGAATATTGCACGCAATTCTCTGTATTACGAGGATTACGTGTTATCTATTCAATATTTCAACATGATTATTAGCGCCAAACCACACATGTATGAACCTTGGTTCTACAGAGGATTGGCAAAATTCTATCTGGACGACTATTCTGGAAGTGAGGCTGACTGCACTGAAGCCATAGAACGAAATCCTTACGCATCAAATCTATACGAACTACGCGGATTAGTACGTATAAACCAAAAAAAATACAAATCAGCTGCAGAAGACTATTATATAGCAGTCAAACTCGAAACACAAAATAAATCACTTTGGCATAATCTCGTACTTTGCGAGATGGAAAATGACAGTCTACACAAAGCAGACTCATTATGCAATATCATTATAAAAAAATGGTCAAAGTACGCTGACGGTTATTGTCTGAAGGCCAATATCAAAATGCAAGAACACGACAGCGCTAATGCGGAAATATACATAGATAAAGCATTGGCTGTTGATAAGTATAACGTTAACGCACTTACAACAAAAGGAAGTCTTCTCATGAACAGAGAGGAATATGCCGATGCCGAAAAAATGTATAGCGAAGCTATACGTCTATATCCTAAAAATGCAGGAGTTATTGTCAATCGAGCACTCTGTAAATTCAACCAAAATAACTATAGAGGAGCTATGAAAGACTACGACTTGGCCATTGATTTAGAACCATCAAGTTTTATAGCACATTATAACCGAGGACTACTTCTTGCTAATGTTGGCGAAGATAATAAAGCTATTGAAGACTTCAACTTCATAATCAATGTGGATTCTACAGATATGATGGCGATTTTCAACAGAGGAGAACTTTACATGCAAACAGGAGATTACTCTAAAGCCATCAAAGACTATACTACAGTTATTAATGAATATCCAAAATTTCTGTACGGATACCAACGTAGAGCTGAAGCAAAAAGAAAAGTCGGTGACAAACGAGGAGCGGACAAAGACGAATCACACGTCATCAAAGAAACTGTTGCTCATAAATATGGCTACTCTACCCCAACTAGCCGTCTAAAAAACAAGACACGAAAAAAATCAGAACGTAATATTGACGACTATAACAAACTAGTCGAGGACGACAATGTGGATAATAAGTATGAAAGCCAATACAGGGGAAAGATTCAAAATAAACCTGTAGAGGCCAAACTCATGCCAAGGATTCCTGAAAAGATTAAGCAATATAATGATATCATTTCCAAAGACATCAATATACTTTTCTACCAGGCTTACGAAAAAGCACAAACTGGAGACATTGGAGATGCCATCATAGACCTAAACAAAGCTATAGAACTTAATCCGTCTTTTGCTGAGGCATACTACAACAGAGGATTATTAAAACTGCTTATAGACGACGTTTCCCCTGCCATAATGGACTTAAGTAAGGCCGGAGAACTCGGTATTTATTCTGCTTATAACATCATAAAGAAAAATCAGAACAAAAAGATGTGATAGGAAATATCACTTTTTTGGAAAATTTTGAGGCTTGACTTTAGTATTTCACAAAAAGAAATGCTAAATTTGCAGCGTTTATGCGAATTTAAAATTAAAACAACATATGGTAAAAATTACATTTCCTGACGGATCAGTACGCGAATATGAAAACGGCGTTACTGGTCTACAGATTGCTGAAAGCATCAGTCAGCGCCTTGCACAAGACGTTATTGCCTGTGGTGTAAACGGCGAAACTACAGAACTAAATCGTCCTATCAACGAGGACGCTACTATCGCACTATATAAGTTTGATGACAAAGAAGGTAAGCATGCTTTTTGGCACACCTCTGCTCACCTTATGGCTGAAGCTATCGAGGAACTCTACCCTGGCACACAGTTCGGTATTGGACCTGCTATCGAAAATGGTTTCTACTATGATGTTATGCCACCTGAGGGCGTAAAGCTCACAGACGCTGATTTCCCTAAGATCGAAAAGAAGATGATGGAACTTCAGCAGAAGAAGGAAGAACTCGTTCGTAAGGATATTTCTAAGGACGAAGTAATGAAACTCTTCGAATCTAAGGGACAGACATACAAAAATGAGCTTATCGCAGAATTAGAAGATGGTAAGATCACTACATATACACAGGGAAATTATATTGACCTTTGTAAGGGTCCTCACCTCATGAGCACAGCTCCTATTAAGGCTGTAAAGATTCTGTCACTTGCTGCTGCTTACTGGCGCGGTGATGAGAAGCGTCCTATGATGACTCGTATTTATGGTATCTCCTACCCTAAAAAGAAGATGCTTGACGAGTATCTCGTAGCTCTCGAAGAAGCTAAGAAGCGTGACCACAGAAAGATTGGTAAGGAAATGGAACTCTTCATGTTCTCTGAGCGTGTTGGTAAGGGCCTCCCTATGTGGCTTCCAAAGGGTACTGCACTTAGAATTCGTTTACAAGACTTCTTACGCAAGATACAGAAGCGTTACGGATATCAAGAGGTTATCACTCCACATATCGGAGGTAAAAACTTATACGTAACTTCAGGACACTATGCTCACTACGGAAAGGATTCTTTCCAGCCAATCAGCACTCCTGAAGAGGGAGAAGAATATTTGCTTAAGCCTATGAACTGTCCTCACCACTGCGAAATTTTCGCATGGAAGCCACGTTCATACAAGGATCTTCCTTTCCGTTGTGCAGAATTCGGTACCGTTTATCGTTACGAGCAGTCTGGTGAGCTTCATGGACTTACTCGCGTACGTTCATTCACTCAGGATGACGCACACATCTTCTGCCGCCCAGATCAGGTAAAGGATGAGTTCCTTAGAGTTATGGATATCATCAACATCATCTTCAAGGCACTTGACTTCAATAATTTCGAAGCACAGATTTCTTTACGTGACCCTAACGATAAGGAAAAGTACATTGGTACTGACGAAGTATGGGAGCAAGCAGAAAATGCTATCATCGAAGCATGTGCAGAGAAAGGACTTAACACACGTACCGAACTTGGTGAGGCTGCATTCTATGGTCCTAAGCTTGACTTCATGATTAAGGATGCCCTCGGACGCAGATGGCAGCTCGGTACTATTCAGGTTGACTACAATCTTCCAGAGCGTTTCCAACTCGAATATACTGGCGCAGACAACTTGAAGCACCGCCCTGTGATGATTCACCGTGCACCATTCGGTTCTATGGAACGTTTCATCGCTGTTCTTATCGAACACACAGCAGGACGTTTCCCACTATGGCTCACACCTGATCAAGTTGTTATACTTCCAATTTCAGAGAAATACAACGATTACGCACAAAAGGTAAGCGAATATCTAAATGCAAACGATGTACGTACAACCGTAGACGATCGTAATGAGAAAATTGGACGTAAGATTCGCGACAACGAAATCAAGCACATACCATATATGCTCGTCGTTGGTGAAAAAGAAGAGGCTGATGGAACTGTAAATGTAAGAAAACAGGGTACTCAGCAACAAGAAACAATGAAATTTGAAGATTTTGCAAAGAAAATCAACGAAGAAGTTCGTGCAATGACAGAAAATTTTTAACTTTGCACCCGAAATAAAAAAATATAACGCTCCTGAGGATTTTATAATCCTTAGGAGCAAATATAAAAACTTAACTTTTACAAACTCAAAAACCGGAAGGAATACATCCATTTAATGAAATTTGACAACAAAAAACAGCAGCACCGCATCAATGAACAGATTCGTGTGCGCGAAGTGAGAATTGTAGGCGATGACGTTGAGTCAGAAGTATTGCCAACAAGCAAAGCACTCCAAATGGCAGAGGAAAAAGGAGTTGACCTCGTAGAAATATCTCCTAATGCCAATCCTCCGGTATGTCGATTAATCGACTATTCTAAGTTCCTTTACCAGCTCAAGAAAAAGGCAAAGGACATGAAGGCTAAACAAGTTAAAGTAGAAGTCAAAGAATTACGTTTCGGACCACAAACTGGTGAAGCTGATTATGCATTCAAATTGAAGCATGCTCAAGAGTTCCTAAGCGATGGAAATAAAGTAAAAGCTTACGTGTTCTTCAAAGGACGTTCTATCGTCTTCAAAGAGCAAGGTGAAGTTTTACTATTGCGTCTCGCTAACGACCTTGAAGAATATGCTAAAGTTGAAAGCATGCCTGCCCTTGAGGGTAAGAAGATGATTATCATCCTCTCACCTAAAAAAGCAGGACAGCCAAAGAAGAGTCAACAAAAGCGTGACAACGAAGCCGCAGAAGCTCAGGCAAAGACTGAAGCAAAAGCAGCAAAAGAGGCTGAAGGACCTAATCCTAATAGTCCATTTGCTGGTCTTGCAGATAAAATTGCTAAAAATGAAGAATAATCTTCTATAATAAAAAAAAAGAAAAAGTGCGTAACGCCCTGGTATATGCGTTGCCACTAATTATTAATAAATTAAATACATAAAAAAATGCCAAAAGTTAAAACTAACTCCGCTTCAAAGAAGCGTTTCAAGCTTACTGGTACAGGAAAGATTAAGCGTCAGCACGCTTATCACAGTCACATCTTGACAAAGAAGACTAAGAAGCAGAAGAGAAACCTCGACCACTCTACAATTGTAGTTTCTGCAAATGTAAAGCAGGTTCGTGACCTTCTTTGCCTCCGCTAATCAAACCTAAAGTTCAAAAGAACACTTTAGTAAGTAAGAATTAACTTTTTAAGTTTAACCGAATGATTTAGCACCAAAGAATGTAATTAATACATCGCTAACATTCAAAAAAAAACAAAATTATGCCAAGATCAGTAAATCATGTTGCATCACGTGCACGTCGTAAGAAGATTTTAAAGCGCGTTAAGGGTCAGTTCGGTGCTCGCAAGAACGTTTGGACAGTTGCCAAGAACGCATACGAGAAAGGTCTCACATACGCATTCGCAGACCGTCGTCGCAAGAAGCGCGAGTTCCGTGCTCTTTGGATTCAGCGTATCAACGCTGCAGCTCGTCTCGAGGGTATGTCTTACTCACAGCTTATGGGTGCTCTTCACAAGGCTGGAATCGAGATCAACCGCAAGACTCTTGCTTATCTCGCAGTCAATAATGCAGAAGCATTCAAGGCTATCGTAGCTAAGGTAAAGTAAATCAGATTACATAAAGATTACTTTTCAAATAAGTGCTTTCATTCTTTTATAGATTGAAAGCACTTTCCTTTTATATAAATATCTAACCAATTTATCTTTTTAATATAATATAATAAAAAGCCCCCTATTCTATTTGCCATTTTTATACTATATTGTAGTTCGCTAAAAACAGAAAAGCTACAAATTATTTGTTTA